>CALFYN010000586.1 GCA_937952345.1 uncultured Acidobacteriota bacterium | reverse complement strand
CCCCGGGGTGTGCGCGCCTCCGCCGCCGTTTACCGCTCTTCCGTTTTTATTTTTCTATTGAAATCATATATTTGCAAAAATATGCGCCTATGATCTGGAAAATGCGTTGATATTCTGAAACCGGAGACAACGCCATGCTTCCGGAAACCTGCAAAGATACCGCTTACTACATCGGGGTCGGCCTGGGCAATAACAGCGGCCAACCCGCCATCCTCACCCTTAAGAGAACCAACTGGGAAACCGGCGAACGCAATCGCTATGACTTCTCCCGGCGCATTGTCAGCCGGCTCGATGTTTGCCAGTTGGACCGCTTCGCCCCCGATGCCGTGCATTTGGAAATCGCCGCGCGGGCAGCCCAGATCTCCCGCAATCCGGCGATTTCCGGAAGAGCCGCGTTTATCGTCGACACCACCGGCGATGGCGCACCCTTCGTGCGCACCATGTATCTGCAGAACATCGGTGTCTGCCGCATCCTCGCTGTTGCCGTTACGGCCTCGGGGTCCGAGACGCACCAGAACAACACGTACTTTGTGCCCAAGCGCAGCCTCCTTTCACGGCTCCTGACCACGCTCGACAAGTGCGAAGTCTCCTTCGGCTCCACGCAACCCGAGATGCAGCAACTGCGTGCGGAACTTGCCGCCATGCGCGAGGAGTTTCGCACCGGCGGACTCCCGGCGCTCGACCGCCAGAATCCCAGCGATACGGCCATTGCCATGGCCATGGCGATCTGGCGTGCCCGCAAGTTTGACTTCCACGAGTAGCCGTAGCGAGGCGCGCCAGGGCCTACTGTCCGCTCTTGAGGAACGTGAGCAGCGATGCCATCTCTTCCACCGAAACCTGCTTCTCGAGATCTCCCGGCATCGCCGACAGGCTGGTGGCCATCATTGAGCGAATCTCGCCGCGCGGGATCACCGTCTCTTTACCCTCTTCCTGCCGCAGCGTGATGGTGGTCGCGGTCTGCGTTCCCATCACACCGTCCACGGTGCCGCTGGATTCGGTATCCACCACGTAGGATTCAAATCCCTGCGAAATCGCCCGGCTGGGATGCAGGATGTCCTCCAGCAAAACCTGCTTGGGCTGGTGGCTGAGCGTGGAGAGATCCGGTCCGACCTCGTGCCCCTTGCCGCGGAATCTGTGGCACTTCGCGCAGACGCGCTCGAACACGCGTTCCCCCGCGGCCGCATCGCCCCCCGGTTCCGCGGCCTTACGGTACTTTTCGATCACCGCGGCCCGTTCGGCGTCACTGCTCTCCAGCAGCGGCCGCACCGCGGCCCGCACCGCCTCGTCTCGATGCATGATCAGTGTACGTTTGTGCCGGAATTGCAACGTCCACGGTGCGATCGCACCGCTCTGCAGTGCTTCTACCACTAGAGGCAAACGCTTCGAGTCGCGATAGATCGCGTCGGCAGCTTCCGTGCGGATCCCCGGCGCGAACTCCCGCCAGTGCGCCAGCAGAAAGCGCGCCGGCTCCTCACCCGGCATCGATCCGATCGCCCGCACCGCGGCCGCCTGCACCGCCGCCGGCTGTTGCGGCGCGATCAACTGCCGCAGCATCGCCTCATGCGCCGCCGCGCCCGTCAGCGCCAGAAGGCCTATGCTGACCGCTCTCTTCTCCGGCGCCATCGCCGGATCGCCTGCTCGTCGCACGGCGAGAGCCTCCGCCGAACGCAACTCCAGATTGGGCTGCAAGCGCACGCTCTCCAATAGCCGTAACGATGCGCTCGCGATCGCCGTGGAGGGATCGTCCAGGAATCCCAGTAACGTCCGCTGTGCACTGGCGGACTCGACCTTGCGGTTGCGCAGGCCGGACGCAAGCCCCTCCAGCAGCGCCGTCCGCCACCAGAGATCCGCCACTGCGCGGCTACTTGCGGCGCGTACCAGCACTGCCTCTACTTCCCGCGGTTGTTTGCGAAAACCGATCGCCGCCGCGATCTGCCGCAGCAACTGTGCCAGGCCGGCGGACTGCGTGCTTGTGGCAGTCGTCCGGAATAGCCGGATCGCTTCGGAGGGAGATGCACTCAACGCCGCCACCGACACCCACTTGTCTTCCAGATCCCGATTCAGAATTTCATCCCGCGCCTGCTGTGCGGCCACCGATGCGTCATTGCCGAGCGTCGCCAGCAGTTGAAACCGAACACGCGCGTCCGGATCCGTGCGCATCGCAATGCGCCGCTCCCGGATCTTGGGTTCGTTTTCGAATTTTTCACTCAGCACCAGTGCATTCTCTCTCACGCCCGCCGATGAGTCCGCGAGAGCCGAAAGAACGTGCGGGGCGGTCAGCGAATCCATGCCTTCCAATGTCCATAGCGCATGCAGGCGCCCCTGCGCCGAAGCATGCGAGCGGGCCATTCCTTCGAGAAGTGGCACCGCCTCTGGAGACTTTCTGTCTACCAGCAGACGCTGGGCCGTGCGGCGCCACCACGCATTATCGTGGGCGAGTGCGGCCACCAGTTTGTCGATTGGGGCCTCCTCCAGCGTGGGCCGCACGAAAGGCAGTCCCTTCTCGGGCACGATACGGTAGATACGGCCCTTGTCGCGTCCGGCATTCAGTTCCTGCTCACTCGAACGGGCCTGCGACATCCACTCCGGATGCTCGATCACCAGCCGGTAATAGTCCAGCAGGTAGATGGCTCCGTCCGGGCCAATCGTGAAATTCACCGGCCGGAACCACGGATCCTCCGACGCCAGAAACTCCGCCTTCTCCTGCGTCCGCCCCGCGCGAAACGTAGACCCATGTGGACGTAGAAGATCCCGGTGCACCAGATTGTGTGCCGGTTCAGCTACCAGCAGGCTGTTGCGAAAGCCTTCCCCAAACGCCCCTCCCTCATAGAGAGTCAGGCCGCAAGCCGAAGTGAATTCTCCTACGCCGCTCAGCATCTCCACACGCACATTGGCCACTGGGAATACCTTCGCCGGCACCCCGTGATCGGAGATTTCTTCGTGCGACGCTGTCAGCGGCAAGTCCGGATTCCGCCTCAAATACCGGCCCGCGATCACCTGATGACGCGCGTGAAATGTGTTGTTGAGTGTAAAGTGCCGTCCCCAATCGTCAAAGGCATGGCCGAATTGCGATGTGCCGGACAACGCCTCCAGTTCGCTCCGTTCCGGCCGGAAGCGGATGTTCCGTCCATGTTCCACGGCAATCGGCGATCCCGCGCGGTCCGCGTACCGGATGGTGCTCCCCTTGTCTCCGAACTTCGACGCATAGATGATTGCCGTCGTCGCGTTCTCGTGCGCCAGATAGATCCAGTTATCCAGACCATAGACGGGTGTATTTACCGTATGCTGCGGATTGGTGAACGCAAATCCCGTAAGAATCTTCCGCCGCACATCTGCCACTCCGTCGTGATTGGTGTCCTCGAAATACCAGAGGTCCGGAGCGTCCGTAACCAAGATGCCCTTCTTCCACCGCATGACACCCGTGGGCAGGACAAGCCCGGAGGCGAAAACCTGGGCTGATTCCGGCCGGCCGTCGCCGTCCCCATCGATGAGCAATTTCACCTTACCTGACCGGCTCTCTGTATCGAGCGGGTAGCCCGGATTCTCCACCACATAAATACGGCCATTCTCGTCGAACTCCATCGCCACCGGAGATGCCACCAGCGGCTCCGCGGCGAACAACTCCACCCGGTAGCCCGGCTCCAACCGCATTTTTTCCATCGAAGTCTGCGGGGAAAAGGGTGGCTTGCTCCTTTGACAGGCAAGGAGCATCAGTCCCGTTACCAAAATGCCCAGTGTGCGCCAACCCATTCGAGAAAACACTATTCGGATCAGGGTATCGCATAACCGGGGTAGACGCAAAACGGCCCGGGCTCTTCACCCGGGCCGTTTTGCGTCTTAGGTTTCGTTTCTTCTTACGGGAAGAACGCGCGCACCAGGAAGGTCATCAACTGACCGCGGGTG
>CALFYN010000585.1 GCA_937952345.1 uncultured Acidobacteriota bacterium | reverse complement strand
CCCGCCGGAAACAGCGTGTACCGCGCGTTGATCGCGTGCGCCCGCTTCGTCACAAACCACGCCAGAAACACTACCAGCGCCGGCTTGGCGAACTCCGACGGTTGCAGCCGCGCCCACTTGTATCCCAGCCAGCGGTGGCTCCCCGGATCCGTGAAATACACCACCACCAGCGACGCCAGCACCAGCCCCAGCGGCGCGAACGCCCATGTCGGCCCGCTCAAATGCCGGTAATCCTTGCGCTTGAAATACATCAGCAGAATGAATCCCGCCACCGCGAAAGCCACTTGCTTGAAGACGAAGATATTGGCGTCCTTGAACCGCACCTTCGCCATCACCGTCGATGCGCTGTACACCATCACGATCCCGAAGCACACCATCCCCACGATCGTGAGGAATAAAGTCCAGTCTGTCTTCAGCCGCTGCGCCATCTCGTACTCCCTGGCTCAAACAATCTTACTAACAAATGTTTTGAACGTCCTGCCCCGTTCTTCGTAATTCTGAAACTGGTCGAAGCTCGCGCACGCCGGCGCCAGCAGCACCGTCTCCCCTGCCACGGCCCGCTCCGAGGCATAGGCCACCGCCGCCGCCAGCGTTCCGCACGCCGTCATCGGCACGCTCCCCTCCAACTGCCCGGCGATCTTCTCCGCCGCCGCGCCAATCAACAGCGCCCCGCGGCACTTCCCCCGCAATGCTTCCGCCAGCGGCCGGTAATCGCTCCCCTTGTCTTTCCCGCCCAATATGATCCACAGGCCCCCCGCGAACGCATCCACTGCCTTCAGAGTCGCGTCCACGTTCGTCGCCTTCGAATCGTTGTAATACCGCACCCCGCGCAACTCGCGCACAAACTCAATCCGGTGCTCCACTCCTGGAAACGTCCGCACCGCCTCCCGAATCCCTTCCCTCGATGCTCCAGCCAGCCGGGCCACGCCCGCCGCCGCCATCACGTTCTCGATGTTGTGCCGCCCCAGCAGCGGAATCTCCGCCGCCGGCATCAGCAATTCCCCATCGCAATACACATTCCCCTCTTCCAGCCACAGCCCCCGTGGCACGCGTCCGCGCAGGCTGAACCACACCACATCCGCCGCCGTCGATTGTGCATACCCCGCCGTTACCGCATCATCCGCATTCAGCACCGCCCAATCGCCCTTGCGCTGCGTCTCCAGAAGCCGCCGCTTCGCCGCCGCGTATGCCTCGAACGTGTGATGCCGGTCCAGATGATCCGGAGTCACGTTCACACACGCCGCAATCTCCGCCCGGAATTCCGCAATCGTCTCCAATTGAAAACTCGACAGCTCCAGCACATTCCACTGCCCTTCGCGCGATGTGTGGATCATCGCCGTCGGCGGCAGCCCGATGTTTCCTCCCACCTGGCAGGAAATTCCGTTCTCCTGCAGCAAGTGCCCTGTCAGCGCCGTCGTCGTCGTCTTCCCGTTCGATCCCGTAATCCCGATATTCCGCCCCTGCAAAAACGCCGAAGCCAGTTCCACCTCTCCCGTCACCCGTGCCCCCGCCGCGCGCGCCGCATCCAGTTCCGGCAAATCCAGCGGCACGCCCGGCGAAAGCACAATCAACGGAAACTCCCGAAACACCTCCGCGCTCTGCACATGAAACGGAATCCCCAATTCCGCAAAAAATGGGCCGGCTCCCGGCAACTGCTCCAGCGGCCGGGAGTCGGTCCCATGAGGGTGCGCTCCCTTCTCGACCAGGAGCTTGATGGCGGACAGGCCCGACTTGCCTAAGCCCACCACCAGCACCTTCAAACCCGCGAATTCCATTGCTACCTCAACTTCAATGTCGTCAGCGCGAACAGCGCCATCACCAAACCCACAATCCAGAACCGCACGATCACCTTCGACTCGTGCCATCCAATCGCCTCGAAATGATGGTGCAGCGGCGCCATCTTGAAAATCCGTTTCCCCCGCAGCTTGAAGCTGCCCACCTGCAAGATCACCGACAAGCATTCGATTACGAACACTCCGCCCACAAACAGCAGCAGAATCTCCTGCTTGATCAGAATCGCCATCGTCCCCAGTCCGCCGCCCAGCGACAACGACCCCACGTCGCCCATGAATACCTCCGCCGGATGCGCGTTGTACCAGAGAAACGCCAGCGACGCCCCCGTCATTGCCCCGCAGAAGATCGTCAGTTCGCTCGCTCCCGGCAATCGCGCCAGGTCCAGATACTTGGCAAACTCCGCGTGCCCGCTCATGTACGTCAAAATGGTCATCGCCCCCGAGGCGATAATCATCAGCCCGATCGCCAGCCCGTCCAGCCCGTCCGCCAGATTCACCCCGTTTGTCGATCCCAACAATACCGCCTGTAAAAACAGAAAGAAAAACACGAATCCCAGTGGATACGTCCAGGGATTCCCCAGCAGGCTGTCCATCAATAGATCCGGCCGAAATGTCTTGAAGAACGGCACGTTCATCTCCGTCGAATACATGCCCTTGGCATGCAGCGACAGCAGCATCACGCCGATCATCAACCCTGCCAGAATCTGCAGCAGCAGTTTCTTCCGCGCCGTCAGCCCCAGGTTCCGCATCTTCTTCACTTTCGTGAAATCGTCGTAAAAACCCACCGCGCCGTAGCTCAATAGCCCGAACAGCGCAATCCACACATACGGATTCCGCAAATTCGTGAACAGCAGCGTCGGCACCACAATCGAGATCACAATCAACACCCCGCCCATCGTCGGAGTGCCGGCCTTCTTCTGATGCCCCTTCGGCCCCTCTTCCCGGATATGCTGCCCGATCGACAGATCCCGCAATTTCCGGATCAGCCACGGTCCCAGCGCAATGCCCAGAAACAACGCCGTCAAGCTTGCCAGCGCCGTCCGGAACGTCACGTATCCGAACAGGCGCAGTAAGCCCGGCTCCGGCATCATTTGTTCGAACAATAGCCAATACAGCATCGCGCGCCTATTCCAGAAACCTTTCCAGGGCCAGTTCCACGCGGGTTCCCCGCGATCCTTTCCACAAAATGGCATCGCCTTCGCGTGCCACCGTCCGTAACCATGCGCCCGCTTCCTTCGGGTCGTCAAAAAAGTACGCGGCGTCAACCGGCAAGCCGGCTTCTACTGATGCGTTCACAGCATGCTTAGCTGCGCCGCGTATCCCTACGAGCACATGAAGTCCGCTTCGTGCGGCGTAAAAACCAAGGTCGCGATGAAGCGGCTCGGACCATCGGCCGAGTTCCAGCATCTCCCCCAGAACCGCGATGCGCCGCCGCGCCGGCGTGTCCGCCAACACGTCCAGCATGGCTCGCGCCGCGTCCGGATTGGAGTTATAGCAATCGTTGATATGTGTAATTCCGTTTTTCTCGATGCGCCGTCCGCGCATCGCCCCAGGCTCGAAACCCCGTGCCGCCTCCCGCAATTCCTCCGCCCCCATTCCATACACCGATGCCACCGCGATCCCGGCCAGCAGATTCGATACCCCGTGCCGCCCGCTCATCCGGCTCTCCATTTCCACATCCCCCACGCGAAACCGCACCCCTTCCGCCGAATATTCCACATCCCGCGCCCGCACATCCGCCGTTTCCGATAATCCGTACGTCACCACCCGCCCCGCATGCCGCCCCGCCATCCGCGACACCCGCTCATCATCCGCGTTCAAAACCGCAATCCCCTCCGCTCCTAGCCCCGCAATCAATTCCCCCTTCGCCTCCGCAATTCCCTCTACCGATCCGAAATTCTCGATATGCGCATACCCCGCATTCGTCACTACCCCCACTTGCGGGCGCGCAATCTTCGTCAATGCGGCGATTTCCCCCGCATGATTCATCCCCATCTCTAAGACAGCCACCTCAGCCGTCTCAGGGATTCGCAGTATCGAAAGCGGCACCCCCACATGGTTATTCAAATTTCCCACAGTTTTTCCCACAGCCCTGTGGATTTCTAGGAAA
>CALFYN010000584.1 GCA_937952345.1 uncultured Acidobacteriota bacterium | reverse complement strand
CGCGATCCTCATCGACACGTTCACCGTCCCACGCACCGCGCGTATCCCCACTTCCCAACTCCCGCCCGTATGCCCACAAATGATCGGCGTCTTCGGATGCCGCGCCGCCAGCGCCACCAGATCCATCGGCGTCGATTCCCCCGCCAGGTTCCCACCCGTCTTGAACCACGTGTGCTGAAAAATCACCGCCTGCATCGCCGCCGCCCGCTCCACAATCGGATCGAGCGCCGCCCCATTCGCTCGCTGCGCCACCCACAACTTCACGCCCACCATCGGCCCATCCTTCACGCAGCGGTCGAACTCGCGCAGGCTCTCCTCCAGATAGTTCGGATTCAAATATACGAACGCAAACGCACGGTGCCGCCAATGATCCAGCGCCCGCAGCACCTCATCGTTATGCGCCCGCATCTGCGCCGGAGTCGGATTCTCTTCCCGCCCAAAACCGAGATAGATGCAGAACCGCTCGATCCCCATCCGGTCCCCCAGCCGCATCACCTCCGCCATCCCCTCTTCCGGAGTCCGGCCCCCGTAGCCCGAAAAATGGCAATGCAGATCCCAGATCATCGCCTCACCTCCATCCACGCCCGTGCCGTCCCCGTATGCAAACGTTGCGCCTGTTCCCCTGCCACGCCCGCCTCCTTCATCTTGAGCAGCGCCGCCTCCAGCGTGAAAAACGGATAATACGACCCCAAGCACAACCATTCCGCCGCGCCCGCCTGTAACAGCCGCGACAATCCGTGCACTCCTTCCACCGCACAGAAATCCCACGCCACCCGCTCAATGGCCACCGGCCGCGAATGATGCAGCACTTGCACGCGAAGCTTCGGCGCCACCCGCATCAACTCGGGCAATACTTGTAACACCACAGGCTTCACGCGAAGTAACGGGTGTTGCGTCCGTTCATCCTCCATCTGCGCCGCAATCTGCACCAGCAGCCCGCGCTCGGCGGCCGCCGTCAGCAGTTCCTTCGCCACCGCATCCTCCAGCCCATAGCCATGGTAGTTCGGATGCAGCCGGATGGCCCGCATCTTGTACCGCTCCTGACACCGCCGCAGATCCTCCCGCCAGTCCGGCAACGTCGGATTCACCGCCCCCACCGGCTGCAAAATGCCTCCTCCGTTGCGCCTGCACTCCTCCGTTAACCGAAGATTCACTCCGCCCACATCCCGATGTAACAGTGCATCGAAGCTTCCCGCCCATGCTTCGGTTATTCCCGCGGCGCGCAGCTTCTGCACCAGCTCCGTAGTTTCCTCCCCAGGCAGCCTCCGAAACGGCCATCGTGAAACGTAGACGTTCGTGTCAATCATGTCGCGTCAGGGATTGTATCACCCTACCCCCCTCAAGCTCGGTTCCACTAGTACCATACGAATCACTTGTAGAAAAAATGTAAAGCCTACCTGTAGAACAACTGTAAAGTGTTACACCTTTACAGTTGTTATAATGGTGAACATCGTTCAGGATATTGCTTCATGGACTTCGAGGTCGCTCCCAACCAGAGCGGCTTCTGCCAACGGATTTTCGGATCCTTGAACGCGGTCTTCGTCACATTCGAAGATCAACTCGCATTTGGAGGGATAGATGAACAACTCAATAATGATGAGGCTCAGACAGGGCCTCAGGGCATACCTGCCCTACCTGTTCTGTCTCGTTATGCTGCTAGGCATTGCCGCATGGGGACAGGAACGCTTTGGCGAAATCAATGGCACAGCAACTGATCCCAGCGGCGCTGTCATTCCCAATGTCACCGTAACCGTGACCAACAAAGGTACCGGACGCGTGTTCCAGACCCAAACCGGAGCCGACGGCCGCTACGTCGCCCGCAACCTCGAACCCGGACGATACTCCGTCAAGTTCGAAATCCAGGGCTTCTCCGCTCATGAAGCCGCTGAGATCAACCTCCTCCTCGGAAGAACGTTGATCGTCAACGCGCCCATGACCGTCGCCCGCGCCGAGCAAGCGGTCCAGGTGACCGAAGCCGCTCCTCTCATCGACACAACCAACACCACCATCGCCCAGAACATCACCGCCGACGAGTTCGATCGTCTGCCGAAAGCACGCAGCTTCCAGAACCTCGCTGTCCTTTCGCCCTCCGTTAACTCCGGAGTCATCGAAGGCGGCATCCAGGTCAACGGAGCCAGCGGCGCGGAAAACAATTTCACCATCGACGGCATCTCCACCAACTCGCTCATCAACGGGCAGTCGCGCCAGGATGCGGTCTTCGAAATCCTGCAGGAAGTGCAGGTCAAAACCGGCGGCATCTCCGCCGAATACGGCGGCGCCCTCGGCGGCGTCATCAGCGGCATCACCAAGTCCGGTGGCAATGCGTTCCACGGCGATATTCATTACTACCTATCCGGCAACTCGCTCAATGCGGCGCCTGCCAAGCGCCTGCTCTTGAGCCCCACCGATGACACTACCACCCGCTACTACCAGGACGAAAAGCAATCCGACAACCGCCACGAATTCGGCTATACCCTTGGCGGATACCTGGTCAAGAACCGGGTCTATTTCTTTAGCGCTGCTTCCCCCCGCATCTACCGCCGCTCCTTTGATTACAAGTTCAGCAACGGCAAAGATGCGGACACGATCGAACAGAAGCGCACCGATCATTCCTTGTTCGAAAAGCTCTCTTTCGATATCACGAAGAACATGCGTGGCAGCATGCACTGGCTGTGGACGCCCACCAAGACCACCGGCATCCTTCCTGGATACAACGGCGAGTGCCCCAACTGCGCCACTTCTTCTCTGGCGGCCAACCAGATCCGCAAGGGTCAAGGCTTCTACCAGCCGCAATCCAACTACGGCGCCACCCTCGACTGGGTTGCCACTCCCACAACGCTCCTCTCCGTCAAGGGCGGACGGTTCTGGGACAACTACCGTGACTTCGGCTTGCCCAACATCACGCCCGTCACCTACAGCGTACCCGGCACCGGCCTTCCCTTCACCATCCCGACGGAACTGCAGCAGGCCACCGGCTTCGGCAACACACCGCGCGTTTCCGTCCGCAACTACGATATCGCCACCCGTACCTATGTGCAGGGCGATATCAGCAAACTCGTTCGCGCCGGCGGCAGCCACGACCTGAAGTTCGGCATCGGCACCCAAAAGATCGTCAACAAAGTGTTCACCGGTTATCCCACCGGCGGCTACATCAACATCTTCTGGAACCGCGCCTTCAGTTCCTCCGTGCCCGGCGGTCCCCGCAACGCACGCGGAACCTACGGCTATTACGAATACCACGAGATCGGCACCCAGGGATCCACCGGCGCCCACCTCAGCAATATGTACGTGCAGGACAACTGGCGCATCATGCCTCGCCTCACCTTGAACATCGGCTTCCGCTTCGAGAAGGAAACGGTTCCCTCGTTCGCGCGTAGCGTCAAGGACATCGCCTTTAGCTGGGGCTACGGTGACAAGTTCGCTCCCCGCCTCGGCGCTTCCTACGATGTCTTCGGCAACGGCAAAATGAAGGTCTGGGGAAGCTGGGGCCGCTACTTCGATTGGGTTAAGTACGAACTCGCCCGCGGCACCTTCGGTGGCGATTACTGGCGCGTCCATTACCGCACCCTCGACACCCCCAACGTTTTCAGCCTCAACAGCACCAATCTCCCCGGCCAGGACATCTGGAATCCCGCGGTCACGGACTCCTTCCGCAACCGCCGCGTCCCCGGCTTCGACACCATCGACCCGGCCATCAAGCCGATGGCCAGCGACATCATCAACGCCGGCGTCGAGTATGAGGTCGCACCCCAGATGGTTCTCCGCGCCAGCTACGTGAACAACCGCCTCCTCCGCACCATTGAGGATCTCGGCGTTCTCGTCAACGGCGACGAAGTCTACTACTACGCCAACCCCGGCGAAGGCGGCGCACTGACCACTCCCACTTCCGGAGCCACCGCCCCCTTCCCGACTCCCAAGGCAGAGCGCCGCTACGACGCCATGGAACTGCAGCTCACCAAGCGCTTCGGCAAGTGGTTCGGCTCGGCCAGCTACGTCTGCAGCCGCCTCTACGGCAACTACTCGGGTCTCGCCAGCTCCGACGAAATCCGCTCCGGCGCCGACGGCGGCGGTATCTTCTCCGCCGCCCAGCAATCCGGCGGCGAACTCTCGCGCCCCGGCGGCAACGCCAACCGCGCCTGGGACATCGACGAACTCCTCTGGGATTCCAAGGGCAACCTCAATCCCCGTGGACGCCTCGCCACCGATCGCCCCCACGTCCTGAAGCTCTTCGGTTCGCGCTTCTTCGATTGGGGCGCCAACCAGCGCACCGACATCGGCGCGTTCTTCTACGGCGGCTCCGGCACGCCGCTCACTACCCTCGTCAACACCCTGAACGGCACCCAGCCCTTCGTCAATGGACGCGGCGACCTGGGCCGCACTCCCTTCCTGAACTACACCAACCTGGTCATCGGCCACGAGTACAAGTTCGGCGAAGTGAAGCGCATCCGCCTCGAATTCAACGCGGAGAACATCTTCAACCAGAAGACGGCTCGCAGCGTTTGGACGCAGCTCAACCGCGCCCGCGCCAGCGCTGAAATCAACCTCGCGCCCATCGACCTGTCCAAGGGCTACGACTTCAACACCATGATCCGCGGCACCTCCGAAGGCGCCAAGGCCTTCTCGCCGCTCTTCGGCATGCAGGATATCTTCAACCCCGGCTTCACCGGCCGTCTCCAGTTGAAGTTCATCTTCTAACCGAAAATCACCACTTACCCCATAAAAAAGGGCGTCTCTCCTCACCGGGAGGCGCCCTTTTCATTTATCCTCGAAAGGATGCAATCTCTCGACTGGGTTGTCGTTGCCTCCTACTTCTGCGTCATTGTCTGGATCGTCTACCGGTCCTCCCTGCACCAGAACACCTCCGCCGATTACTTCCTCGCCGGCCGCCACGTCGGATGGTTCGTCGTCGGCTGCTCCCTGTTCGCCTCCAACATCGGCTCCGAACACATCGTCGGCCTCGCCGGCAGCGGCGCCAACAACGGCATGGCCCAGGCCCACTGGGAACTCCACGCCTGGATCATGATCGTGCTCGCCTGGGTCTTCGTCCCCTTCTACTACCGCTCCGGCGTCTACACCATGCCCGAGTTCCTCGAACGCCGCTACTCCTCCCGCACCCGCTGGGTTCTCTCCGTCGTCAGCCTTGTCGCCTACGTCTTCACCAAAGTCTCCGTCACCGTCTACGCCGGCGCCATCGTCTTCCAAACCCTCCTCCCCGACACCTTCGGCTCACCCGATAACGCCTTCTGGGTCGGAGCCTTCACCACCGTCGTCCTCACCGGAATCTACACCATCTTCGGCGGACTCCGCGCCGTCGTCTACACCGAAGTCGCCCAAACCTTCATCCTCTTGATCGGTTCCGGACTCATCACCTACCTCGGACTCAACTCCCTCGGCGGCTGGGACGAACTTATCGCCGCCTGCAAGCCCAACGCCTCCAACTTCGCCCTCTGGCGTCCCAACACCGACCCCAACTTCCCCTGGCTCGGCGTCATGATCGCCTCCCCGGTCGTCGGCATCTGGTATTGGTGCACCGATCAGTACATCGTCCAGCGCACGCTCGCCGCCCGCAGCCTCACCGACGCCCGCCGCGGCGCCATCTGGGGCGGCTTCCTCAAGGTCTGGCCCGTCCTCATCTTTCTCATCCCCGGCATGATCGGCTACGCCCTGCACCAGAAAGGCGTCCTCCAAATCCCCCTCAAAACCGACGGCTCCGGCGGCCTCCTCGGCGATGCCGTCTTCGCCACCATGGTCCAGGCCCTGCTTCCCGTCGGCCTCCGCGGACTCGTCGTCGCCGGACTCCTCTCCGCCCTCATGTCCTCGCTCGCCTCGCTCTTCAATTCCTGCGCCACCCTCTTCACCGTCGATATCTACGAAAAACTCCGCCCCGGCCAAAGCGAGCAGAAACTCGTCCACGTCGGCCGCATGGCCACCGGCTTCGTGGTCGTCTGCGGACTCATCTGGATCCCCATCATGAAGAAGATCTCCGAGGGCAACACTGGCCTTTACGATTACCTGCAGAACGTCCAGGGCTTCCTCGCTCCGCCCATCACCGCCGTCTTCCTGCTCGGGCTCTTTTCCAAGCGCATCACCGCACCTGCCGCCCTCTGGGGCCTCATCGTGGGATTCATCCTCGGCATGGGCAAGCTCACCATCCAGACCATGGCCAAGAGCGGCGCACTCGCCTCGGACGGCCTCCTCCAGGCCATCGGCGACTACAACGGCTATTATTTCTCCGGCGTTCTGTTCGTATTCAGCGTCATCCTCGTCAGCGCCGTCTCCATGCTCACCCCGGCGCCACCAGAAGCCCAAATCCAGGGGCTCACCTACGCCTCCACCACCGCCGCGCAACGTGCCGAAAACCGCGCCAGTTGGGGCGCCAGAGAGGTCGCCGGTACCGCCGTAGTCCTCGGCATGGTCGCCACAATCTACATCTATTTCACCGTGTGGCTCAACTAGGCTCTGTGTACAACGGGTCTGGTGTTCGCTTCCAGTTGCTCCAGCAATTGCATGCGCTCGGACGAAGACAGCTTGCCGAAATTGACATGGAATTCGTCCGCGCTCATCTCATTGCGCAGCAGCATTTCCAGCATCGTCTTCACATCGAGCATCGCCGCATGGCGAAGCATGTTGTGGCTCTGGACAAAATGAGTCATCCGTTCGGCCCTCCTCGATTCCCTTTACCGGGTGAATTCCCGCTACCAAAGCGTAGTCACTCACCGCATGGCGCGGAATCCATCATTGGTACCGAATCTCGCCGGAACGAATGTCTCAGTTCGTGGAACCAACGGGCATGATCACATCGATATTGGGCCCCGTGTATCCGCCCGCAATGTACGGCGACACCACCGTATACCGGAACCCGGTAATGCGCACCCGCAGCCGTTCCGCATCCGTGCCCGCCCCCAATACGGCAACCTGCACATTGGTATTGGTCAATCCCATGTATGGTGTCATGGTCGACCCGTCCGGTTGACTGCTAATGGGCGAGTGATAGAGCACCATGTTCCGAATCGAAGTCGAATCGTTTGGATTGTTCACCACGCCCCAACGCGCCGCCCGCCGTGCCCGCTCCACCAGCGCTTGATGCACAAATAAAAACTGACCGAAATCGAATGCCGCAATCAGCAGCAACGCAACCGAAAGCAGAATGAGCGTACCCTCCACCAGCGCACTCCCCCTGCTGCGCCTCCTCCTCTCGGAAACTCCAGCCGGACTTTCATTCTGACCTGTGACTCGGCCCCAACCACGAGGAATCCAGGCTAACATTCTGACTCCTGACTCCTGACTCCTGACTTCTGTCCCCTGACTCCTTCGTTTCATCCCTCGAATAGCTCCTTCCCTCAATACGGCATCCACACGCCCAAATAGGAGTGTGTGACCTTCGGCTTGTGATTGCACTGGATCGCCCCCATCACCGCATTGATCGTGTAGCCATGCACCTCCACACTCATGAATGCCGGCACCGCGTTCCTGAACTGCACCGTCAATTGCACGTGCTGCGGCTGCAGCCCCTGCACCACCGGAGTGGATCCGCCCGCCGGATTCCCGTAGACCACCATGTTCCGCACCGCGGTCAGAAAAGCGCTCGATGGCGAAGTGTTCGCCGAATCGTAAGGCCGTTGCGCCGCATAGCGCGCCCCGGCATCCACCGCGTTCGTCAGCCGGTTGTATTGGAAAAACGTGTATCCGAACTGGAACGTCCCGGTAAATGCCGCAAGCAGCACTCCAGCCCCGATCGCGAACTCCAGCATTGTGCTGCCCCGGCGTTTCCCGTTTCTGCCAATTGCTCGATTCATCGTTCCACCCTAGTAGACCAGTTTGATTCTGTAATAACCCGGCAACCCCGTCGCCCCCGGCGAGGATGCGCCCTGCACATACGGGCCAACGTAGATCGCGCAAAAACCCTCGTTTGCAGGTCCCGAACGGTAGTAGTTGCTCGGTGTCCCGTTCGTGATCAACAAAAACGCCGCGAATCCCACCACCTGCGCGGCATGATCCGGCGCCGGCACCACCACAGGCAGCGGCAGCAACCGCCGCCCATTGTGCAACGGATTGGCAAGGTAGTTGGGATACACGTTGTTGATCGTGTCCAGATCCTGATTCACACGCTCGTCCAATGCCGCCGCTTCCACCGCCATGTTTCCGCTGACCATGTTGATGTACTGGTTCAGTTGCACGGGCTGGCTCTGCACCAGATCGAGAATGAGATCGCGGATATCGTTCGCCGACTCCTCTCCCCAGTACCCGTTCGTGGACGCGCCCCAATGCTGCACAACCTGGCTCAGCGTCGATCGCGGATCGCCCCGGCAGGGATCCCGGATGAAACATCGGTCCGGGTTCGATGTGCTGCATCCCGCCCTCGATGAGTTATACTGCGGCCACTGAATCGTGTATTCCTGACCAATCGTAAAACCGAAGTTGGAGGCGGTCCGGTCCGGCGCCACCGCCGTGAACGGCCCGATGCCTTTCCCGAATCCCGTCTCCTCCACCAAACCCGCTACCGCTATGGAAGCCACATCCTGCGAAGTGCGTCCCACAATCCCCGGCAAGAAGTACAGCCGCATCGGAACCGTCGCCCGTACACGCGCAAAAATGTAGCCCGTCGCCGGGTTCGGCGATGCCACCCACGGTCCCTCTTTGGTCTGCGCAAACTCCGTCACGTGGTTCGTGATCGACGCCGTGTGCAGGTTCCAGGCGTTGATCGTTCCCGCAACCGCTGCCCGCGCTGCCGTGATGCCCGCCACCGTCCCATCCAGTTTCGTCACCGCGGCAACCGACGCCGCGTCCACAAACGCCTGCGTCTCGTTCTTGCTGATGAACGTTCGCCCCAGATCCACCGCCAGCCCCAGCGTTCCCAGAAGCGCGAAAGCGGCCAATCCCATCGTGATCAGAACAAAACCACGCTGATTTTTTCGCTTTTCTCGAGCCATTCTTATCGACTCCTTGCATTCAGACATCACCAATCATTCTATTGGCCCAATCGTCCTGGTATTGGAATGCTAGGAGGGAACTGTTCGCGGGCTAAGGCGTTACCCCTGTGTCTGTTGTGCCGATTCGTAATCCGGCACACTGGTACCCACCGGTGGTATAGTAATGGTTTATTATCAACCCTTACAGAACGGAAACATCCAAACTTACCAACGAATCGTAGATAAGAGCATGTTTACCCGAATTTCTATTTAGGTACCCACGTCAACATCTTAGCTAATGTTCCGCCCCTCTCCTCGCAACCGTCACCGCCCAAACGAATGCAACGCTTGCGTCGTCCGTATATACACCCGCCCCCCGGAAATCGCCGGTGTAGCGTACGAATCCTCACCCAACTCCGTAATCGAAACTACTCTCCGTTCCACCCCCGCCGCCAGCACCACCACCACCCCAGCTTCCGTCACGAAATACACCTTCCCGTCTCCCGCCACCGGCGAGGCATAGATCTTGTCCGGCGTCATGCGCAACCGTGCCTGCTGATGCAGCGCACCCGTCTCCGCATCCAGCGTGCTCAGTATCCCCCCGTCGCTGATCATGTATAGTACCCCGCCATACACCAGCGTCGATGGCAACTGCGGGATCGTTCGGTGAAACTTCCACGCAATCTTCCCGCCCGGCTCGATCGCCAGCAGACTGTTTTCCGCCGCCATCCCGTTCACGAAGAACCCCCACTCCTCGGCATGCAGCTTCCCATCGCGATTCAAATGCAGGTACACAAAAAACGTCTTCGCCCGCCCCTCCGGCATTTCCT
>CALFYN010000583.1 GCA_937952345.1 uncultured Acidobacteriota bacterium | reverse complement strand
AGGGGCTTTCACTGCTTGCCATGCTAGCACGATTCCGTGGTCACCTCCAAGTGAGGATAAGGGGAAGGCCTGCTGCCTCCGTTGGGCCTACTTACCTATTCGGCGGTTTGACGGGGTGGCTTGAGAGTCAGTGTTCGATTTCGAGCAAGACCCAGCCGGGCAGCGTGGCGGGCTGCTCATTGAGAAAGACGACGCGGCGGGTTTTGGGAAAGGGGAGCCCGGTCTGGATGGCGCGGCTGTAGAAGGGCATGGCGCGGAGGAGCTTGCGGTAGGCCTCCTGTTCGGTGTCGGGCTGGGCGGTCTTGGCGAGGAATCCGGTGCCCCATCCGATGGGGAGGAGGCAGGCGTCCTGGCGTTCGTTGACGCGGCCGAGCCAGTTCTCGAGATGCTGCAGCGAGGCATCGAGAGCGCTCATGCCGGCGACAGCGGCATAGCGGCGGTGGGCGGCGATCAGTTGGCCAGCGTAGTCGTTGGCGGCTCTGGTGAGCGTGGCGCTCTGGACGGGTTCCTTCCAGCGCAGGGCGCGGAGGGTTTCGGGCTGGGAGAGGAAGCTGCTTTCGGTCCAGCCGCCTTCAAACACGGTGCCCGGTTCGGCCATTTCGCAGAAGACGGGGTTGCTCTCTTCGATGCGGCGCGGTTCGACACTGCCGCGGCCGGCGGTTTTCCAGCCGAGTTCGAGTTTGCCCTGGCCGCGAGCCACGAGGGTGGCGGTGCGCACGAGATAGACCTTCATGGCGGCGGCGCCGACGGTGGCCGAATCGCCGAGCGAGAAGGCGCGCATGCGGCTGTGGCCGCCGAGTCCGATGGCGGTATCTTCGGCGGGTTCGGCGGGGCGGCGGGGGATGCGATCGCCCTGAAACTGATCCTGAACGTGGCGCCAGGCGTGCTCGGTCCAGCGGGAGGCGAGCAGGGCGGTATGCAACGCACCGCGGAGAGCGGAAGCGGGGAGGTAAGGGCCGGCGGGTCCGGAAGCGAAGGTGGGGATAAAGAGTGCCTCGGCGCGCTGCTTGTTCCAGAGCGCGGTGAGGGCGGCATGTTCGAAGGGAATGCGGCGGCCGGCGAAGTTCTGGGCGAAGCCTCCCCAACTGGCGAAGTCGAGCTTTTCCGCCTTTTTGACTTGAGTGAGGTAGCCATCGAGGCGGGGCCCCTTGGCGAGGAGCTTGAAGATGCGCTTCTGATCGAGCACATTGACGTGGTCTTTCCAGACCATGTAGTCGATGGGGGAAAGCTTCTGTCCGTCTCCGACGAGTGTAGGGGTGAGACAGGTAACGCGGTATTTCATGCCACGACCCTCCAGGAGATAGGGATGGAGAGGGCGAATCCGGCGCGGTAGACGGGGTGGGGGAAGCCGTCAGGGGCGACATCGGCGGCGGAACCCTGAGGCGGGGCCGGAGCAAGAAGAACGGAGCCTTCGGTCACCATACGCACGCTTTTCTTGAGGGCGCCGTGAGCGGAAGAGCTTTCGACGCGGCCGTTGCGCTCGACGATGGAGTAGGCGCCGCGGGTCCAATCGACGGCGTCGGCCTCGGAGGGGTGGAACATGGAGAGCAGCCAGTAGCCGGTTTCGTAGGCGGGAGCGGGTTCGGGGGAGGGCTCGCCTTCCTCGGCAGCGGGAGGCGGGGCGGGTTGGATTTGGGTGGGACCGGAAAGAAGGAGGTCGGGGAAAGCGCCCTCGCGGAACTCGGGTGCTTCGGCGCGACCCCAGCCACGGGAACGCTGGCCGCCGAAACCGCTGTCGGAGAGCAGGCGGAAGGCGGCTTTGACGGGTCCGGCCCATCGGGCGCGGGCTTCCTCGCCGGAAAAGACGGCGCAGGTCCAGAGACCGGAACCAGAGGAGAATTCGAGGCAGGCGGTGTTGCTGGAATCGCCGGCGAGGCCGGTGAAGCGGTCGACGGCGGTGGTGCGGCGGACGGCGACGCGGAAGGGGGTTTGGGCTTTGCCTCGTTTGGGAGGAGGCAGGAGGCATTCGCTGGCGGAATCGACGACCCAGCCTTCGTCCTCTTTGAGGCGGCCGTCG
Organism: uncultured Acidobacteriota bacterium; assembly: GCA_937952345.1. Lineage (GTDB taxonomy): Bacteria > Acidobacteriota > Terriglobia > Bryobacterales > Bryobacteraceae > CADEFT01. The sequence continues at coordinate 7,725 of CALFYN010000583.1, read as the reverse complement.
GGTTCGTTGAGGAGCTTTTCGGCGACGGCGAGGGGGACATAGCGGGCGCCTTTCCAGCGCACGCGGGAGGAGGGCGGCGGGGGCCACAAGTTGCGGGGAGGCGTGACCAGGAGGGTACCTTCGACGAAGGGGAAACAGGAGGTAAAGCGCACGGCGGGAGCAGGGGCGGCGGCGGTGGCGGCGAGCCACTCGTCGAGAGCACCCAAATGGCTCATGGCGTGTGTGACGGCGGAGAACAGCGTATCGCTGTGGAAGAGCGTACCGGCGCGTTCGCGGGCTCCGGAATCGGGAGCGATGCGCCAGGGCGTGGTGGGCCGTAGTTGTACCAGCAGGCCGGAAATCATTGTCGAACTACTCGATGGAACCGCTGAACTCTTCGCCGCGCACGAGGCTGAGGAGGCCGGCGGAGTCGGCGCCGGCGAGGAGTTCCTTTTCCTCGGCGCCTTCACTGTAGTAGGCGCGTCCGCGCCAGGAGGCGCGAATGCCGGAGAAACGGATGCGGCCGTTGCCGCGGGAACCGCCGCCACCGAGGGTGTCGTCCTCCATCATGCGGAGGCCTTCGGCGAGGCGGGCGGCGAGGGCCTTATCCTCTTCACAGAGGATGTCGAGAACCATGCGCACCTTGAAGCGGGCGCCGGCGGGGACGCGTTCGAGGGTGCGGGGGTTGGCCTGGGAGGTAATGCGGTCGACGGCGTTTTCGCTTTTGACTTCAGTCAACTCGTCGTCGAGGTTTTCGCGCATCTGGGCCGTAATGCTGTCGACGTCGAGGGGGGCGTCGTAGACGGTGAGGCGCGCGGGGGTGGCGGTGACGGATTCCGATGCGTCGCCGCTCATGCGCTCCATGCGGCCGGGGTTGCGTCCAAAGAGGATGCAGATTTCGTCGTCGGGGCGGTCGCTCTGGTGGATGCGGACTTCCTGGCCGCGGCGCTTGGAGAGGAAGACCATCTCGGCGGGGTTGAGTCCGGCGGCCTGCTCGAGGAGGGAGCGGAGGCGGCCACGGAGGCTGCTGCCGGGGACGTAGGGACGTCCGAAGGCGTCTTTGACGACGGGGTTATCGGCACCGCCGATTTCGAGGGAGCCTTTTCCGGCGCCGATGTGGAGGCCGGATTCGCAGTTGAGGTCGCCTTCGAGGACGAGCTTTCCGGCAAATTTCAATTCGGTTTGTGCAGTATGGGAACTCATATACGCTCGCACTTATTCGTTGTATGCCACGATGGCTTCAAAGAGGTCGCGGAACCGCTCATAGCCGCGCACGTCGTTTTTGCGGGTGACCTGGAGGAGGAGTTTTTCGAGGGTATCGAGGCTCCGCAGGGAATGGCGTGCAATGGTATAGGCGAGCCGCGCGCGCAGCATGACGAACTGGTGCTGGCGTTCGGATTCGGGGGCGCGGCAGGCGCGGCGGACGGCGTTATAGAAGCGGCGGAGCTGGCTTTTGGTGCCGGAATCCATATCGCGCATGCGGCTGACGACGGCGTGGGCCTGATTGTCGAGGTAGAGGCTGTCGTTCATCAGCTTGTCGATATCGATTTCGGGCGGCCCATCGGGACGGCCACCGCCGGGGCGGCCACCTCCTTCGCGGTGCCGGCCTTCGCGGTTGCCTCCTTCGCGGCCGCCTTCACGCGGCGGGCGGTTCTCGCGTCTCGGTTCCTGTTGTCCTTCTGCCATTTGGTCCTTACACTTCCGTTTGTAGTCTTGCCCATTCTAGCGCGACTCGGCCGGCGGGCCGCAGCTTGACCTGGGACGCATTTTTTCCAACGAGATCCACGACCAAGGAACTGCGGAGCTTTTCGAGTTCGCGGTCCTTGGTGGCCGGGAGCACGCGCAGCACGCGCCTATGGAGGCGCCAGGGGCGCTCCAGTTCGCCTTCTTTTCGGCGGGATACGGACACCGGCGAGAAGACTTCCTCGCGATAGAACGCCGCCAGTTCGCCGAGAAATTCTTTGTTGCCCTGAAATTCCTGGATGACCTTGACCATGGTGTCCTTGAGGTCGGAGGCGCCGCTGAATTGCCGCCATTCGAGGATACGGCCGAGCATGGCGATGGAATCGCGGGAAGAGCATTTGGCGTCTTCGAGCATGCGGCCGGCCTCTTCGTAGACGGAGATGAGCGAGGCATCGGGGGAAGGGGCCAAGGCGAGTGCCATGGAAAGGGTCTTGCCTTCGCCGCCGGGGAAATCCTTGAGGCTCTGCTCGCTGAAACGGCGGAAGAGGCGCTGCATTTCGCGGGCGAGCTGGATGAGGGCATCCCAGGAGCCGCAAGCGGTGAAATCGTCGCCGCCGGAATGGAGGATGGTGACCTTGCGCCAGAATTCGGGCATGGAGCCGAGCACTTCCAGTTCACCGGCGAAGAACTGCTTGTAGAGCACGGAAAGCTGAACATGCTCCTCGATGGACTGGACGCGGCGGAAGCGGATGTCGAGGTTGTCGACGTCGCCACGGAGGACGCCCCAGACTTTGGCTCCGTCGGCGCGATCGGCGAGGCCTCGGAGGTCGAGGCGCTGGTGGCCGTCGTCGCGGAGGGCAATGTGGCGGGTGAGCAGAATCTGGCCGGGATCGGAACCGAGTGTCCAGTTATGCTTGCCTTCGCCGAGTAGGACCTTGCCGGGGGTTTCGGGATTCCAGCCGATGGAGCGCTGTTCGACGAGGCCGGCTCCGAGGGTTTGAATGAAGTAGTCGTCCCCGGCACCGCCGGGGGTGGTATGGGGCTGGAAGAAATCGCCGGTGCAATGGCGGGCAGGGGTGGCGCGGCGGGCGGCCATGGCTTCGCGGATGCGGCGGCGGACGACGGTCCAGTCGCCGAGGTTTTCGGTGACGGCCCAGACGAGTTGGAGCTTGCCGCCGCTGATGGATTCGATGTCAGTGGCGGCGCGGTCGAGGAACTCTTCCGACTGCGTTTGCAATTCCTGTGGGAGAACGAGGAGGAACTGGCCGCCGCCGCTGGAGCCGAGCAGCATGCTGGAGAGGCCGAATTCAGCGAGCAGGGCGCGGGGAAGGACTTCGCTAACGAGGCTGAGCCAGTAGGAACGGCCGGCAAAGAGCAGCTCTTCCTGCTCCCGGGAGAGGCCTGGAGTGTGGCTGGGACTCGACAGGAATTCCCGCACGCCGAGGAGCTTGCCTTGCAGAAAAATTTGGATGGACATGAGCGACCGCTACAGGCGAAATTCTCACTCTACCACAGAGACTCGCTTCCAGACTGACGGCGCGGGCCGGAAAGCACTGTAGAGGCGCAACTTTTGTTCCCAAGACTGGCGCAGGGTGGGGCGTGGGGGGTAGAGGACGAGCCTGGGTTTCGAGTCCGCGGGGAGAGCGGCTTCGCGAAGTGCGGCTTCGATGGCCTTGGCGATGCCGCCGGTTTCATCGATTAATCCGTTGCGGACGGCTTCGGCTCCGAGCCAGACGCGGCCTTGGGCAACGGTTTCGATCTCTTCGGGCTTGCGGCGGCGGGCTTCGGCAACCTGGCGGACGAAATCGGTGTAGGTTTGCGTGATGAGGTGGCGGAGTTTGGCGCGCGAGGCGGGGCTGAGGGCCTGATATTCGGAATCGATAGCGGCGTGTTTGCCACGGGAGAGCGATTCGATTTTGATGCCGAGCTTGTCGAGGAGGCCGGCGGCGGAGACTTTGCCGTAGAAGACGCCGATGGAGCCGGTGACGGATTCGGGGTTGGCGATGAGGCGTTTGCCGGCGAGGGCAATGGCGTAGCCTCCGCTGGCGGCGACGTCGGACATGGAGACGATGAGGGGCTTTTTGGCGGCGAGAAGGCGCAATTCGCGGAGGATTTCTTCGGCGGCGATGGCGTCTCCGCCGGGGGAGTCGATGCGGAGGATGACGGCGCGGATGGAGGCGTCGTCGCGGAGGGCGCGGATGTGGGGGCGGATGGCGTCGGGAGCGAGGGTGTCTTCGGCGAAATAGGGGATGGGGTGGCGGAGGATGTCTCCTTCGGCGGCGAGGATGGCGATGGTGGGTCCGGATTCGAGGTTGAGGCTGGCGGCGGAGATGCGCTGGTAGTCTTCGGCCTGGAGCCTGCGGAGTTCTTTCTGATTGAGTTTGGCGGCGAGCGAGGATTCGATCTGGTCAGGGAATTCGGCGGCGTCGATGAGGCCGGTGCGCATGGCGTCGATGGTGAGGAAGGGGCCTTCGTCGAGGCGGGCCTGGATTTCGGGCAAGGGCTTGTTGCGGGAGCGGGCGACGGCTTCGGTGAAGGTTTTCACACGGGCATCGAGGAGGGTGTTGAGGACTTCGCGGGTTTCGGCGGACATGGAGGATCGGGTGAGGGCGTCGGCGCCGTCTTTGTAGCGGCCGAGGGCTTCGAATTCGGGGAAGAGGCCGAGCTTGTCGAGGGCTTTGCGGGCGTAGAGGAGCTCGACGCGGATGCCTTTGATGTCGAGGAAGTCGCCGGGGGCGGCGCTGATGCGATCGGCGGCGGAGGCGAGGTAGTAATCGCGGAGGGAGGCTGTCTGGAGCTGGGCATGGACGGGTTTGCCGGATTTGCGGAATTCGAGGATGGCGTCGCGGATTTCGGTGAGCTTGGCCCAGCCGGCTTGCGGTTTATCGGGTTGGAGGAGGATGGCGGCGATGCGCTTGTCGGCGGCGGCTTTGCGGAGCACGTCCCAGATGGCGAAGGTGGTGAGCGGGGGCGGGGCGAAGGGTTCGAGGGTTCCGGCGGGGGCTTCGGGGATCGCGCCCGAGAGCGGGAGGATGAGGGTGGCGCCGCTCGGGACGGACGGGGGGCGCTCGATCCACCAGGGGATGAGCCAGAGGGCGGCGCCCGCCGTGAGTACGGTGAGCGCGCAGCCCGCGAATGCCCCGGCGAGGAACCGCATGGGCCGTTATACGCCGTCGAGGATCTGGTCGACGCGGTGGCTGACGTCTTTGAGGTAGGCCGCTTCGCCGCCGGCGAGTTCGACGGTGGCGGTGCCTTTGAAGCCGATTTCGGCGAGCGCGGCGTGGATGGCTTTCCAGTCGATTTCGCCGTCGCGGAGGTTGACGAAATCGGCTACGCGCTTCTTGATGGAAGGGTCGTTCTGGAATTTGAAATCTTTGAAGTGGAGTTTGACGATGCGCTTGCCGAGGGTGCGGATCCAATCCTGGGGGTAGCCGAAGAGGACGACGTTGCCGACATCGAAGTAGGCTTTGACCCAGGGGGATTTGAAATCGTCGACATAGCGGGCGAATTCGAGGGGGCTGAGGAGGAATTTGTTCCAGACTTCCTCGACGGCGATGATGACTTTGTTCTTTTCCGCCATGGGGATCATTTTCTTGATCTGGGTCTGGGAGCGCTTCCAGGCGTCGCCGTAGCTGGTTTGGGGATTGACGACGGCGGGGACGAGGAGGACGGTTTCGGCGCCCCATTCGGCGGCATTGCGAATGCTGGTCTCCATGCCTTTGACGGAGGTTTCGACGACGGAGGGATCAGCGGAGGAGAGGGGGTATTGCCAGTGAGCCATGTTCATCACGGAGTGGATGCGCATGCCGGTGGCTTCGGAGGCCTTGCGGATTTCGCCGGCGACGGCGGGATCGGTCACCGTCTGGCATTCGATTTCTTCAAAGCCGCAGTCTTTCGCCATTTGGAAGCGGTCCTTGAAGGAGAGGGAAGTGGGGCGGAGCATGCTGATGAGCACCGCTTTTTTGATGGGAAGGCGCTGGGCCGCGGGCATGGCGAGCGGCGCAAGCGCGGCAGAGGAGAGAAACGCACGTCGTTGCATGAGTAGGAGTGCCTCAGTGCGTTATTGTAACGCGCTATTTGACAGCAACAGTAGCGGTGGCGGGCGTGGCGCGTCCGGCGATGGAGACCACGACGACGTGATCCTTGGCCGCTTTGAGCGAAGTGGGCACGGTGACGTTGAGCTGGGTGAGGCCTCCGAGAGCGCCGGGGACGGCAGTGGCGGAGATGACACTGGCGGCGTCGCCGCCGATGGTGACGGAGGGCGTGTTGGTGAGAACGGGAAGGGGGCTGGTGCCGGAGAGTGAGCCTTCGGGGCTGGGGAGTGGATTGATGGCGCCGCCTCCGGTGAGGTAGAGGATGAGGACGCCGCCTTTGGCCACGGCATTGTTGGCGGAGTTGAGGGTGAAGGTGGAGTCCGCGTAGTTGAGCGCGGCGGCCTGGCCGCGGCCGGAGCTGTCGACGGTGAAGAGGCCGGGGTCGGCGGCGACGCCGTCGTATTTGAAACTGCTGGAGACGATGGCGTTGTAGGTGACACGCATGTTGAGATCGGTGCCAATGGGGATGGTGAACGGGGCCTGGCAATTGATCTGGTTGGCCTGGATGAAGATGAGTGGCGCGGCGACCCATGCGTTGTTGACTTCAAATTCGACGGTGGCGGCGGGAGTGCCGAGCGTGGTGGGGAAGACGTTGTTGGTTGGGGTGGCGGTGATGGCGGTGTTGGGCCCGAGGCCGGAGCCGAAGATGGAGATGATCTCGCCGGGGGCGATGGCGGGCTTGGCGCTGCTAACGGCGAAACTGGCGGCGTTGACGATGGTTTGGATCTGCGGCCCTGGGGCTGTGATGGTGAAGGGGAGTTGATTCGAGGCCGGCTGGGGTGAGTTGAGTACGGTGACGTTGAGCGTTCCTTGGGCGTTGAGCATTGCCTTTGGGACTACGGCCAGCATTACGCCGGTGCTGATCCAGGTAGCGGTGAGATCGGTGGTGTTGGCCTTGACGACGCTGGCCTTGAACAGGTGCGTGCCGCGGATGGTGATGGTGGTGTCGCCGGCGCCGAGCGGGGCGGCGTTGGGCCAGATGGAGGAGAGGATAGCCGTGCCGGGTGACACGGTGAGAGTGACACCGATGGTGATGCTTTTGTTGGCTGCGTTGGTGGATGTGAGAGTGACTTTCCCGGTGTAGGTGCCGGGTAACAGGCCGGTGGTGTCGACACTGACGGTAATGGTGACGGGACTGCCGGCGAGGACGACGGCGACGGACGGAGAGAACGTGAGCCAAGTGCCTCCGGTGGCGGCGACGGTGAAAGAGAGCGGTTCGCCGTCGGTGGAGACGGTGATGGTCTGCGGGGTAGGGTTGGAGGCGGCATCGGTTTGCCAGGTGAATGCCATTGAGGCCGGGGAAGCGGCCATGGTGGGGGGAGGGTTTTTGATGATCAGCACCACATTGGCGCTAACGGATGAAGCGGCTCCGGTGGCATCGACGGTGATGGATGCGGTGTAGGTTCCGGCGGTTAAAGATGTGGGGTTGACGCGGACGATGAAGGCGGTGCCGGTTTTGCCGGAGGGAGGGGTGACGATGAGCCAGGGTGATGCGGGGGTGACCGTGGAGGTGTAGTCGAGGGCGGTGCCCGCGCCGCTGCGTTTGACGGTGACGTTCTGGGCGGCGGGGAGGGTGGTGGCGCCAATGACGTAAGTGAAGCTGAGAGATGAGGGCGTGAGGCTAAGGGTGGGCAGGGCTTGTCCGGCGGCCACCCCGGTCATCAGAGCCATCATCGCGAGTGCGAATCGAATAGACATCCCGCAGAACTTATCGACGGAAGGAGGGCGGTCGAATATTGGACCCTGGGGAGTATGCCTCGGACGAATCTGAGGATACCCTGAATACACAGTGTGATACGCTTCGTGGATGGCGATTTCCTCCCCCCAGGTCTTGCTGCGAAAGCTGCTTTGCAGGCTCCTCTTGCCTCCATTGCTGGCCGTGTGTGTTGCGGAGTTGAGGGGCGCCACGATTATTGGGAACATCCCGAGTCAATTCGGGCGATCGGACGTTGCGAACGTGCGCAGTGTT
>CALFYN010000582.1 GCA_937952345.1 uncultured Acidobacteriota bacterium | reverse complement strand
CGGGTCTTTTAGAGATTACTAGCCTGTAATTCATGGCGACTCTAACGAGTGTACCCAAATGGAAAGCTTGATGCTGCTTACTTCTGCTCCGGCTGGAAGTAGCGGTCGATATCCACCCAGCCGGCCACCACGCGGTACGGGCTGACGCCACCCTGGTGTACTTCCCCGTACAGCATGTTCTTGTCTTTGTCGAAATGCCGGCGGATGTCGATCTTGCCTTCAAAACCGTTGCCTTGACCCAGATCGGCGGTCATCCAATAATCCCCGGTGGCGTCGAGAATCACACCGACGTGGCCAATGCTGGATGTTTTCTTGTCGGTATAGGGCTGGCCTTTCGCATCGCGATCGAGCAGGGCGTAGATGTCGCCTTTCTGCGGGCGCGTGGAACCGCCGCCTTCCACCCAGGCCCCGAACTTGTTGCCCTGATCGCGCACTTTATTGGTGCCGTTCAGCGTCCGTTTCTTCATGTACTCGTTGTAGGCATCCAACCCGGATTTCTTGCCGTTCTTGAGCGGCTCGGCGCCAAGATACGCGGAAACGAAGCCCGGCAGCGAGCCGCAGGAGGTGCCCGAGAAGCGCTTGCAGAACAGCGAGACGGCGTCCCACTTGGTCAGCTTCGTGCGCGCATCTTTTTCGGTGCCATCGATGCTGCAGGGCAGCAATTCGCGCAACCGCGCAATCAGCTTCTCGCGGATGTCGGAAGCGCTGGCAGCCGCCGGCGCAACCTGCGTGCCTTGCTCCACGCTCCAGGTGATCTTCGCCTGCGACAGTGACGGATCGATCGGCTTGAACACCCACCCTTGTCCGCCGCTGACCAAATCAAAATAGGTCTTCGGCGGGTTCAGAAACTGTAGCGGAGTCTGCTGGATGTCGTCCATGAACGTCATCGAGTTCGACGCATCGAGCTGGAATTTACCCGTCTGTGACCGGGAGAGTTTGTTCCACAGGCCCATCGGGTCCTGGGTGACCAGCCAGGTGCGCTTTTCCCAATCCAGTTGCACATCCACATTTCCTCGGGGGCGTCCCTTGGCATCGCAAAGATTCACTTTGAAGAACATCCGATTGTCTCCTCTGCCCTCACAGGCGCGGCAGACTACCGGATTCTTTCATGTCCCGCGAAAAAAAATTGCCTGGTTTACTGCAACTCGCGCAGCACCCGTTCGGCGCCATACACTTTGCGCAGCGCTTCCCGGATGCCGTCGCTGTGTACGGCTACGGCGCGGTTCATCGTGTCGTCGAAGCCGTAGTTGCCACCCAGCGAATGGATGTTCCCGTCAAAGATGAGCCCCACGACTTCGCCGTCCTTGTTGATCACGGGAGACCCGGAATTGCCTCCAATGATGTCGTTATCGGTGACGAAATTGAACCGCGTCTGCATGTCGAGCTTGGGTTTGGCGTCCAGCCACGACGGTGGCAGCGCAAAGGGAAAGCTGCCCGTGTTGCGTTCATACACTCCGCCGAAAATGGTGAACGGCGGCACGGCTTTGCCGTTCTCCATCCACCCTTTGACTGTTCCATAGGAGAGGCGTAGGGTGAATGTTGCATCGGGATACAGCGAGGTGCCGTACACGGCGAACCGCGCCCGCGCCAGTTTCTCCATGCCAGCGGTGAGCACGCTCTCCACTTCATCCTCAATGCGCTTTCGCGCCGCGCGCGCGTATGGGTCCACGAGCCTGGCCAAGGCGATCATCGAATCCTGGCTTGCGCTGACCGCACCTTTGCCGCCTTCCATGAGCGCCTTGCGTGCGGCCACATTGCCGAGCTTGCTATTCCTCACCGCCTCCGTGGCAATCTCGCGCGGCCCACGCTTGCCGAACAACGCGCGCACCGTGGCATCGTCCGGACCGAGAATTTCGCGAAGCTTGGTCAGCGAAAAGGCGAGTTGCTCGATTTCCAATTCCGGATAGATCGGCGCAGGGCTCAGGGTTGCCTGCCGCAGGCTCGGCATGCGCGCATCGGCGTATTCCTCGAGCCGCTTCTCGTTCGGCTTGGAGAACTCCTCGGCCATGCGCAGCAATCGGACCGCGTGGGTGTACAACTGGGAGCGCAGTCCGTATCCACGTTCCAGGTAGAGATACGGATAATACAGTTCGCGGAGCTTCGCCTGCACCTTAGCGATGTCAGCCCAGGCGCGGCCATACTCGGCGCGCAACTTCGCATCGGCCTGGACCTTCTTGCGGAAATCGCGCTCGGCGGCTACTTTCTGGGCGAAGAAGCTCTTCTCCATTAGTGCCCGTTGCAGGCCCTTGTAGACTTTGAGGCTATTCTCAACGCCGTTCAAGTCGTCCTGGGCGATACGCTCCTGCTCGGGACCCTTTGTCTGAAATTGCGCGAGCATTCCGCGAT
>CALFYN010000581.1 GCA_937952345.1 uncultured Acidobacteriota bacterium | reverse complement strand
GGTTCCTCTGGAGGTTCCGGAGCCGTAATAGCAACCGGCACGTACGGCACTATCGAGGGCGGATGTGCACGAAACGTTTCTTCCTCGAACCGTATTGCCAGGACGCCGCTTGGAATCTCGGAAGGCGGCCAGACTTCCGGACTGGCATGGATCACCGCCAGCTTTTCTTTCCACGACGCGGCGACGGAGCGCACCGTCATCTCCAAGCGGGCCTGTTCCCGTTGCGCCCCCAACAGGCGCTCCTGCTTGGCCAGCCGCCAGCCCAGCCACGCAAGCGATCCTACGGCCAGCAGGGTAGTGCTGAGAAGGGCCAGAAACAAGCTGCGCGGAGGCTGGAGCCAATGACGGTACTCGGTCACGGAACGCCCATTATAGTCCGGCTCGCGGTTGTCTACCGTCTGGGAATTGTTTGAATTGTGTTTGAGCGCTGGCTAAACGATCACGAACGGATTCTTCGCTGCGGCGGCCATGGAGACCTGAACCTTCTGGAGCTTGGCTTCGAACTCGTGGCGGAACTTCTTCACAATGGATGCGGTCGGCATGGCGGCCGCATCGCCGAGCGGACAGAACGTCCGGCCGAGCATGTTGGCCGACAAGTCCCCGACGAGGTCGATGTCCCGTTCCGTGCCGACGCCCTGATTCAAGCGGGTGAGCAGCTTCTTGATCCAGGTTGTGCCTTCGCGGCAGGGGATGCACCATCCACAACTCTCATGCTGATAGAAGTGCATGATGCGCAGTGCGGCCTTCACCATGTCCGTATCTTCGTCCATGATGATGACGCCGCCCGAGCCGAGCATGGTGCCGGCCTTGGCCATGGAGTCGTAGTCCATGGTGAGAGGCCATGCTTCGTCGCCCGTCAACACAGGGCAGGAAGAGCCGCCGGGGATGAAGGCTTTCATCTTTTTTCCGCCGCGCATGCCGCCGCCGACTTCGTTGATCATCTTCTCGACGGGGAACCCGAGTGGGAGCTCGTAGACTCCGGTCTTGTTGACATGGCCGGTAAGGCAGGTCAGCTTCGTGCCGCCGGCCTTGGGGACGCCGAGATCGGCCCATGCCTTGCCGCCCATCTCAAGGATCGACGGGACGCTGGCGAAGGTCTCCACGTTGTTCAAGACCGTCGGGCATTGATACAGGCCGGCCACGGCCGGGAATGGCGGACGAATGCGCGGCTGCCCGCGCTTGCCTTCGAGGGATTCGAGGAGGGCTGATTCCTCGCCGCACTCATAGGCGCCGGCGCCGGTGTGCGTGTAGAGATCGAACTCGACGCCACGGCCGAGGATGTTCTTGCCGAGGTAGCCGCGGGCGTAAGCCTCATCGATGGCTTTGTCGAGGATGTCGATGAGGTAGCGATACTCGCCGCGCACATAGATGTAGCCTGCCTTGGCTCCGACCGCCTGGCCGGCAATGAGGACGCCCTCAATGAGCAGATGCGGATCGTTCTCGATGAGCACACGATCCTTGCATGTGCCCGGCTCGCTTTCATCGGAGTTGACGACGATGTACTTGGGCTTGGGAGATTGCCGGGGCACGAAGCCCCACTTCATGCCGGTGGGGAATCCGGCGCCGCCGCGCCCGCGCAGATTGGAATCCTTGACTTCCTGGATGATCTGCTCCTGGGACATGTCGAGCGATTTCTCGAACGACTTGTAGCCGCCGTTAGCCAGGTAGGTTTCGATCGAAGCGGAGTTCGGCAATCCGAACCGCTTGGTGAGAACTTTTACTTCGAGCGGGCTGGGTTCATTGAAAAGCATGGCTATTTATTGGGGCTTCTTCAGGCCTTCGATGATCTGGTCGAACTTCTCTTTGGTCACATGGTGATGGAAGTCGTAGTTCACCTGGACGGCAGGCGCCCAGGAGCAGGCGCCCATGCACTCGACTTCCTCGAGTGAGATGTGCCCGTCGGCGGAGACTTCCTTGTGGCCCAAGCCCAGCTTCTTGCAGGCGTGCTCCCAAAGCTGGTCGCCATCCCACAGCAGGCAACTGATGTTGGTGCAGACCTGGACGTGGAACTTGCCCATCGGCTTCTTGTGCAGCATGGAGTAGTAGGTCACTACCTCATCCACCTGCACGGGCGGAATGCCAATCCGCGCGGCCACTTCCTGCACCAGTTCCGGAGTGATGGAGCCGACTTCATCCTGCGTGAACATCAACATGGGGATGAGGGCGCTTTTCTTCTTTCCGGCGGGATAACTGTTGAGCAGCTTCTCCAGCTTGGCTTCCAGTTTTGGGGAGAATGTCATGTCACAATTCCTAGCGGTCTGTGTCGCCGAGCACGAAGTCCATGCTTCCCAGGGAAGCAATCGAGTCGGCGATGGGGAACCCTTCGAACAAGGTTTGCAGCGATTGCAGATTTCCGAAGCTGGGAGTCCGCATGAAGACTCGGTACGGTTTGGCGGTGCCGTCGCTGACGACGTAATAGGCGAGTTCGCCACGCGGGGATTCGATCACCTGATAGGCCTCGCCGGCGGGCACACGGAAACCTTCGGAGACGATCTTGAAGTGATAGATGAGGGCTTCCATCTGCGTCTTCATGCGCTCGCGGTCGGGCAGTACGACTTTGGGGGCGTCGGCGGTATACGGGCCTTCGGGCATTCCTTCGAGCGCCTGCTGGACGATCTTGAGGCTTTCGCGCATCTCCTGCATGCGCACGAGGTACCGTGCGTAGACGTCGTTTTCGGTGCGCGTCGGGACATCGAATTGGAACTTGTCGTAGCTCGAATAGGGGTTGTCTTTGCGGGCGTCGACTTTCAATCCGGCGGCGCGCAGCATGGGGCCCGTCACGCTGAGGTCGAGCATATCTTCGAGGCTGATGTAGCCGACGCCTTGTGTACGGCGCTTGAAGATGGGGTTCTCATTGAGCAGGCCTTCCAGCATGTCGATGCGTTCGGGCATGATCTTGAGGAAGCGCTCAATCCACTTGTGCCATCCACGGGGCGCATCGAGAGCGAGGCCGCCGATGCGGAAGTAGCTGGTCATCATGCGTTGTCCGCTGAAGAACTCGAACAGACGCAGCATCTCTTCGCGTTCGCGGAAGGTGTAGAAGAACACGCTCATGGCGCCGACGTCCATGGCGCTGGTGCCGAGCCAGACCATGTGAGAATTGATGCGCGTGATCTCGGTGAGCATGACCCGCATCCACTGGGCGCGGGCGGGCACTTCCATCTGCAGCAGCTTTTCCACGGCCAGCACGTAGCCCAGGTTGTTGGACAGGTTCGCGAGGTAGTCGGTGCGATCCGTTAACGGAACAACCTGCTGCCACGTGAGGGCCTCGGCCTGTTTTTCGATGCCGGTGTGCAGGAATCCGATGTCGGGATCCGCCTTGGTGATGGTTTCGCCGTCGAGTTCGAGCACGATGCGCAACACGCCGTGAGTGGACGGGTGTTGGGGACCCATGTTGAGGGTCATCTTGCGTGTCGTGCCGGCGTCGGTCTCTTCGGAGATAGCCGTGAGCGTATCGATTTCCGCCATGGTGCGCTCCTAATCCTTATCCACGTAACTGTATCTGTAGCCGTGCGTCGGGAAGTCCTTGCGCAACGGATGGCCCACCCAATCGTCGGGCATCATGATGCGTTTCATGTTGGGGTGTCCGCGGAAGACGATGCCGTAGAGGTCGAAGACTTCGCGCTCATACCAATCGCAGCCGCGCCAGACGGAGTAGACGGAGTCGATCTCGGGGGTGTCGCCGCCGACCCTGGCCTTAACGCGCAGCCAGCGGTTGTTCTGCTTGATCGACTGCATGTGGTAGACGACTTCGAAGCGAGGCTCCTGGGGGTGCCAGTCCACGCACGTGACGCTGCTGAGCCGCACGAAGTTCTGATCTTCCTTGAGGTGGCGGCAGACTTCGACAATCTGTTCGGCGTTGACCACGAGGGTCAATTCGCCCAGGTTGGCATGGCCATCGACAACGGCATTCGGGAATTTCGCCAGTACCGAGGCGGCCACCGGATCTTGAGTCACTGCTTCCGGAATCATTGTTTGTATACCTTATTCGGCGGGCGCGTACTCAGCGTCCAGCCCCAACCGTTTCCGAGGAGCGTTGCGCGGCATTCTTATCCCATGCCGACGCCCTGTAGTGCCACTCCTCCTGCGCCCAGTCGAGCACTCCCTTCTTCCAGATGTAGAAGAAGCCGGCAAGAATCAAAACCACGAAGACAAACATTTCGAAGAAGGCGAACAGCTTCAGTTCGCGGTAGACCACCGCCCAGGGATAAAGGAAGATGGCTTCGATATCGAACAGGATGAAGATCATGGCCACCAGGTAGAAGCGCACGCTGAAGCGCTCCTTGGCTGTGCCGATGGGGGTGACTCCACACTCGTAAGGCGTGTCCTTGACCCGATTCTTGACGCGTTTTCCCACCAGGAAAGCGAGTCCGACCAAGGCGCTCGCCACCAGGCATCCCAGAATTGCTTGCAGCAGAATCGGGAAGTATTGTTCAGGATAGGAAGTTGGCATGGAAATGTAGGTGGGGATACCCCAACCTTTGACTATAATGATCCGCGGGAAGGGGTGTCAAACGGGCAACCCGCCACAGGCCAGAATGATAGTCTGGTGAGCTGAGTGGAGAGCGCGCTATGCGTATCGCTATTGTGTCCGACATCCACGGCAACCTGGATGCTTTGGAGGCTGTTGTGGCGGACGTGCGGCATTGCGCTCCGGATCTGGTGGTGCACGGTGGAGATCTTGCCGATGCCGGCGCCATGCCGGTGGAGACGGTGGACCGCATGCGCGATCTTGGCTGGTCTGGTGTGATGGGCAACACCGATGAGATGCTGGTGCGGCCGGAAGCCGCTCCGGCGGCGCTTTGGGCGTCTGTGCGAGAGATGGCGGACTGGACTCGGGACGCATTGGGGGCAGAACGCCTGGAGTGGCTGTCGAGTCTGGCTCCGGCGTTGCGGTTTGACGATTTTGCGCTGGTGCACGCGAGCCCCCAAAGCTGTTGGCGGGCGCCTGGCTTGCATGCGACCGATGCAGAGCTGAATGAGGTCTACGGGCCGCTGGGGCGGCCGGTCGCGATTTACGGGCATATTCATGTTCCCTTTCTGCGCGCCACGGGTAGCATGACCGTAGCCAACGCGGGGAGCGCGGGTATGCCGTACGACGGCGACCCGCGAGCCTGTTACCTGCTGCTGGATGATGGCAATCCGACGATCCGCCGGGTGGCGTACGATGTGGACACTGCATGCACACGGCTTCTGGTGAGTGGATTGCCGTACGCGGACTGGGTTGCGGGAATGCTCCGCGCGGGCGTTCCATCGCTTCCGTGACCGCTCATTATGTGGGTCGGTTTTGCCGGTTTGGGCCCGCGCCGGCGGGTTCCCAGGTTCGTTTCTCAAATTTTCTGTAAACCCTTGCGGGTCATTGGGTTGCGGAGGCGGTTTCGAGGCGATGAGTTTTGGGTGCGAATGACCTTCCAGCGGGTCGAGGCCGTGTACTGAATGTGAGATTCCTCTTGTCCTTTGGTCCGCTTGGTGTTGGGCATTGGACATTGTCTCCATTTCTAGTCTTAATTATGGAGGATATGGAGTGTTTTTTTGACGTGGCGGGGCTAAGTTGTTGGATTTTGGCGGGAAGTTTTCCTGAGGTGATTGTGAATATATGAAGAGTGCCCCGACACGAGAGGGTTCGGGCAGTAGAAAGAAGGCAGGCTCCGGAGCCGAAGCATTCAGTTGTGCTTCCGTAAAAAGCACTGACTACAGTAAAGGAGCCCGCGTATGAAAAGGTACATCGGTTGCGATGCGCACCGCAAGTATTCGATCTTTGTCAGCCTTGATGAGAACGGAAAGCGAGCGCGCCTGTGCGCGTGGAACACGACCGGGAGGAGTTTCGCAAATTCCTGCGAACGCTCCCGTCCAAGAGCCGGTGGCGGTGGAAGCCAGCGGCGGCTGGTATTGGTTGATGAGCGAGTTGGAAGAGGCCGGCCTGGAGCCACGTCTGGTACACGCCACGGAAGCGAAGCGGCGGATGCGGGACGGAACAAGACCGACGAGTTGGACGCCAAAGGGTTGGCCACGTTGCTCTACGACAAGCGGCTGCCGGAGGTCTGGATACCGCCGGCGAAACTGCTGGACCTGCGTGGACTAATGCGAACCAGGCTGGCGTTACGGAGCTATCAAAGCGGGATCAAGAACCGGATTCTGGCGGCGGTGAACCGTTACGGGTTGCGCGGTAACGATCCGAGTGAAAAGGACTGGTTCAACGGAAAGGGCCGGTTGCACTTGAACACCTGGATCATGGGACTGCCGGAACAGACGCGGATGGCCACGATCGAGGAGTGGCATCTGGCCGACGAGATGGAAGATGCCATAGGGAAACTGGAGAAACAGTTCGCCGAAAAGATCGGCAAGATCGGATATGTACGGCTGTTGGAGACTATGCCGCGAGTGGGTAAGATCCTGTCGGCGACCCTGTATCTGGAGAAAGGAGAGGTGAAGCGGTTTCCGACGGCGGGACACCTGGCCAGCTATGCGGGGTTGGTGCCGCGGGTGTTCTCCAGCGGGGGCAAGACGCATCACGGGCATGTACCGCAGGATGCGAACCGGTATTTGAAGTGGGCTGTTGTGGAAGCGGCCAACTGCACGGTGATGCATGGCTGGAAGTATGAGAAGTGCCATGTAGGGATGCTCTATCAGCGGCTGAAGGCGGCGAAGGGACATCCGAAGGCGGCAGTGGCGGTAGCACGGCGCCTGGCGGAAGCCAGTTGGTGGATATTGCAGAAGGCGCAAGCTTATCGTGAGCCGGCGCCGGCAACGATGTCTTCGTCCAAGAACGGATAAGCGCGGGGAAGCAGTCTAGCCCTAGAGGCTGTGCTTGTGAATGCGACATCGGTGACGAAGATGCTCATGCTGTTAGTAACGGCGGATAGATGACTCTGGACGTGACGAAAATGAAACTCAGTTCGGAAGAGCGAAATGGGATGAAGAGAAAGGACGTGAGAAAGCGGAACTAAAGGCAGTACGGTGAGCCTGCCCTTCCCCATCGAGAACGATTGGGCATTCCCGCCACCCGCAAAGGCTAAACCCTAACGGGCGAACTTGCGCTCGGCCTTGACGGGTCCCGCCGGGAAAGCGCCGGCACTCTGTTTATGGGGAATGGCAGGCGGAGAGCGGTTGGCAGCGTTCGAAGGGCTACGAACCAATACGGGAGAGGTGTATGCATTATGCGGAATATCGAAGGTAAAAAAACGTTTCGTCGCTCGCAGATTTCGTGTTGACAAGGGGCACTCTCATAGATGACGGACTATCCGTACCTGGTGGGATTGCGTTCCTCGATCACAGGGGAGAATTTGTTATAACCTAACAACCAATGGATCGCAGACAATTCCTCGGCACAATCGCGGGGGCGGCTGCCGCGAGTGCGCAGGCTACGAAGCCGAATTTCGTGATAATCTACACAGACGACCAAGGGATCGGGGATCTGGGTTGCTACTTCGGCCGCGACATCATGAAGACCCCGCATATCGACGCGCTGGCCGCATCGGGGATACGATTCACTGACTGGCACACGAATTCGCCGGTGTGCTCTCCGTCGCGGGCGGCGGTATTGACGGGCAAGTACCCGCAGAACGCCGGCGTGCCGCATATTCTGACATCGAAACCCGATTTCAATGTCCCCGGCTTGCGCCAGGGTGAGAACACGATCGCCTCGGAGTTGAAGAAGCTCGGCTATCGCACGGCGGCAGTGGGGAAATGGCACTTGGGCAGCGCGAGGGGTTCGCGTCCGATGGATCAGGGCTTCGACGAATGGTTCGGTTTCTACTCCGGGTGGACGGATTACTACTCGCACCGCTACTACACGTTAGGAGGCACGCCACTGTTTCATGACATGTGGCGCGGGGAGAATGAGGTATTCGAGGAGCCGATGTATCAGACCGAACTGCTCGGGCGCGAAGCGAAGGCTTTCCTGAACCGGCAACCGGCCGGCCAGCCCTTTTTTCTGTATCTGGCGTTTGGCGCCCCGCATTATCCGATGATGGCTCCAAAGAAGTATCTGGACCGGTTCCCGGTGACGGCCGACCGGGACCGGCGCGAGCACGCGGCGATGGTGGCGGCGATCGGCGAGCTTGACCAGGCGGGCGCCGCGGCTCTGGTGCGGCGCATTGACGATCAGGTGGGGGAAATCGTGGCGACGCTCAAAGCCCGCGGGTTGGACCGCAACACGGTCATCTTTTACCAAGCCGATAACGGGGCGACACGGGAAGAAAGGGCGGATCATCGTGGACGCCCGTATCGTGGGGGCAGCAACGGACCGTATCGGGCCTACAAAGGGTCGCTGTTCGAGGGTGGAACGCGGGTGCCTGGATTGCTGCGGTGGCCCGCGAAAATCAAGCCGAATCAGGTGTTGGACGGTATCGGGATGGCGATGGATATTCTGCCGACATTCGTGAAATGGGCCGGTGGCAAGCCTCCGGCGGGGGTTGACGGGGTGGATCTCACCCCCATGGTTCTGGAAGGGAAGCCATCGGTCCATGACGTTGTGTTCTGGGATTACGACACAATGCGCGCGGTGCGGCGCGGGCATTGGAAGTTGATTCGGAATTATAGGGAAGGGTTAGGCACGCCGATGGTGCGTGAGTTGTGGCTGAGCGACCTGCGTGAGGATCCGGGGGAGAACCGGAATTTCGCCTATTCACAGCCGGAGTTGGTGAAAGAGCTGACGGTGTTGATGGATGCCTGGAAGCCGGAGCAGTAGATATGGATGACGGGCAACCGGCCATCACCCAGTTGCTCGTGGACTGGCGGAATGGGAACAAAGAGGCTCTCGATCAATTGACGCCGCTGCTGTACGCGGAATTACGGCGGATGGCGGCTTCCTACCTGCGTGGGGAACGCACGAATCACACGCTGCAGCCGACGGCGCTTGTGAACGAACTGTATATGCAGTTGTCGAAGCTGGCGAAGCTGGAATGGAAGGATCGGGCGCATTTTTTCGGCATTTCCTCATACTTGATGCGACAGATCCTGGTGCAACATGCGCGGGCGACCAATGCGGCAAAGCGGGGCGGGGGAGTGAAGAAGCTAGCACTCGATGAAGCGCTGACGGTTTCCGAAGACGGGGCGAATGAATTGATTGCGCTGGACGATGCATTGCGGGAGTTGGCAAAGCTGGATGAGCGCAAGAGCCGGATTGTGGAGATGCACTATTTCGGGGGATTGAAGATGCAGGAAATGGCGGAGGTGCTGGGGGTATCGGAGAGTACGATCGGGCGGGAGATGCGGATGGCGCATGCGTGGCTGTACCGGCAGGTCAGCCGGGGGTGAATCTATGCCACAGCGTAGAGGCTGGACTGGAGAACCCACGCGATCTGATCGCGATGGAAGGGCGTGGCAACGTAATCGGAGGCTCCGGCGTCCATGGCGTCGATCCATTCGCGGGCGTCGGGGTTGCGTGTCACGACCACCACCGGGAGACGCTGGGCGGAAGCGCGCTCCAGGATCTCGGGAAGGTGACGATGGCGGGCGGGGCAGAAGAGGACGTCGGGCTGGGATTCCCGCAGGATGGCCATAAAGGATGCGGCATCGCTGGGGACGTTACGGGTGAGGGCGGTGGAGCGCCCCGGGAGTGCTTGTTCCAAGGCCTTGGCGGTGGAGGAGTCGAGCCCCATCAGGAGGAGGCGGGGATTCAAGCATAGAGATACAGCTTGCATTTGCGGAAACCTTCAGTAAGAAGGTTGCCGCAACGCGGGAAAATTCTCAACAAAACGTCATCAGAGGCGGGACTAGTGCGGCAGATCTCCGTGGGGCTTGCCGGCATTGATCTCTTCGATGGTGTCACGCACCTGCGCGGGCAGGCCCTGGCCGACCCAATTCTTCACTGAATCGGGGAGCTTTACGGTGGTGGATTTGGGCTGGTTGTTTTCGAACGTGACCAGTTCTTTCATGGTCTTGCCGGCCCGCAACTCGCCTGCAACCGTGCGCCGCAGCGCGAGCATGAATTCGGTCTCCCCGGAGAGGATCTCGCGGCCACCGGCGGGGCCGTGGCCGGGAAGGACGCGTTCGGGATTCAAGGCGGATGCCTTACCTAACACGGTGGGCCAATTGGCGATGTTGCCGTCGCCGGTGAAGTTGTAGGGTCCGTTGGTGGCCGCGTCGCCGGTGCAAAGAATGCGCTCCTTGGGGAGGAAGACAAAGCCGTCGCCGCGGGTATGAGCCCAGCCGAAGTGATGAAACTCGACGCGGCGGGAACCGTCTTCGAGGATGAATGGCTTGTCCTTGAATGTCTGCTTCGGGCGCTCCGCGGTGGGGAGGTTGAGCTTGCGGACGTCTTCGCGGGTTTCACCTTTCCACCGCTTCGGTTCGTAGCGGTTCATCTCCTCGATGACGTTGGCGTGGGCCAGTGTGGTGGCTCCGATTCTCGTCCAAACGGGATTGCCATAGGCGTGGTCGCCGTGGTGGTGGGTGTCGAAGACGTAGCGAACGGGCTTCTTTGAAATCTTGCGGATGTCAGCGAGGGCGGCCTCCGCACCGCTGGGGTAGTTGGCGTCGACAACGATGAGGTAGTCCTTCATCTCGATGACGACGTTGTTGCAGTGGCCCTTGCCTTTGAGATCCCCTTCACGGAACCAAACGCCCGAGACAATTTGCTTGATGGTGTCCGGTTGGGCATCGGACCGGGTGACCACCAGGCCCAGGGACAGAAGGCCGGCGAAGGCCGAAGCGCAGAGGGTACGTGCGTGCATTGTGATGCATCTTAACGGAGGGGGAGCCGCATCCGCAACTGGTAGAATAGGAGTTTCCCCGCACAAGAGGAGGTGGAATGGCGGTCATTCATCGCCGGCCGAGCGTGCCGGTTAACGTCGGTGGAGTCATGGTGGGCGGAAGCAACCCCATTGTGGTGCAATCCATGACGAACACGGACACCGCCGACGTGGCGGCCACGGTGAACCAGGTGATGGCGCTCGCGCGGGCCGGCTCAGAACTGGTGCGAGTGACGGTGAATACGGAAGAAGCGGCGGCAGCAGTGCCGCGGATCGTGGAAACTTTACAGCAATTCGGCGTGCGCGTGCCGATTGTCGGCGATTTCCACTATAACGGCCATATCCTGCTCAAGAAGTATCCGGCTTGCGCTCGTGCGCTGGCGAAGTATCGCATCAATCCGGGGAATGTCAATATCGGTAAGAAACACGACGACAATTTCCGTACGATGATTGAGGCGGCGATTGAATATGAGAAGCCGGTGCGGATCGGGGTGAATTGGGGATCGCTCGATCAGGCACTGCTCACGCGGATGATGGATGAGAACGCGCGGTCTGCGGCGCCGCTGGATGCACGGGAAGTGACACTGCAGGCGATTGTGGCGAGCGGGTTGATTTCGGCGCAGCATGCGGAAAGCTACGGATTGAGCCGCGACCGGATCATCCTCTCCGCCAAGGTGAGCACGGTGCAGGATCTGGTGGATGTGTACCGCAAGCTGGCCGGGCAATGCGAATACGCACTGCATCTGGGGCTGACTGAAGCAGGGATGGGGGCAAAGGGCATTGTGGCGACGACGGCGGCGTTGTCGATTTTGTTGCAGGAAGGCATTGGAGACACGATCCGGGCGTCGTTGACTCCGCCGCCGGGCGGGGACCGGACGGAAGAAGTGATCGTTTCGCAGCAGGTGCTGCAATCGCTAGGAATACGGAGCTTCACGCCGCAGGTGACGGCATGCCCCGGATGTGGCCGGACGACCAGCACGTTTTTCCAGGAGATGGCCTCGGAGATTCAGGCGTACTTGCGCCGGCAGATGCCGGTGTGGAAGGATAGCCATCCAGGAGTTGAAGAGTTGAAGGTCGCGGTGATGGGTTGCATCGTCAATGGGCCGGGAGAATCGAAGCATGCCAATATCGGTATCTCGCTGCCGGGCACGTTCGAGGAGCCGGTGGCGCCGGTTTATGTAGATGGCAAGCTCTTCCGCACGCTGCGCGGTGACGGCATAGTGGCGGAGTTCACCGCGATTCTGAATGATTACGTGGAGCGCAACTATGCAGTGGCCGAAACTGCGCAAGCCGCAGGCGACTGAAGCACCACCGGAACCTAAACCCAGGGCGGCGGCAGCATCGAAGGATTTGCGGCTGAAACGGCTGGCGAAAAAGCTGGACGAATTGCCTGCGAAGGACGAGGAACGGATCCGGCAGATTCGCGAGATGGAGTTGCGCCAGCGCCTGGGGGCGGTGGAGTTGCACGAGTTGTGCATGGACCTGGTGCAGACGTTGAACGGGCTGCTGAAGAAGCTGAAGCTGGAACTGACGCCGGAGGTTTACAATCCGGACCGGATTGAGTCCGAGCAGGGCTTGCTGTTTCAGATCAACGCCAACGGGCGTATCCTGCAGGTGGCGGTGCTGGCTCCGGAGAACTGCCCGACGACGGAGCATTTCCGCATTCCGTATGTGCTGCGGGGGGCGCTACGGTCGTTCAACCAGGAGTCTCTGGAGCGGCAGGAGATCCAGGAGACGCCGATTTTTTATTGCCGGGAACGCTCGGATTTTTCATGGGTGTATATGGAGACGCGGACGCGAAAGACGGGGGCCGTGGATCGCGAGTTTCTGATGGATTTGCTGGAGGAGTTGCTGTAAGGAGCTTTGCCTCTGAGGGCCGAATCGGGGTCGGCACGAGAAACGGTCGTGATCCACATCTTGCCTATCTCATCTCTGAAACGGTGCGGTGGATGAGTTGGTCCACTTTGTGGACGATGATTTCTTCGACGGCGGGGGCGAAGGGGCCGGGTAGGCCATAGGGGATCATGGCGGTAGCACCTTCGTAGCCTCCTTCCTTGAGGACGCGGAGCGAGGGGATGTAGGCGAAGACGTCGTTCGAATAGGAGGCGACCCAGGTGTTGTTCCAGCCGTGCTGGGCGCGGAGGCGGAGGGAATAATCGACGACGACTTCTCCGGCGAGTGCGACGAGGGTGAATGAGTTTCCGAAGCGCCAGACCTGGACGGCATAAGGGTAAGATTCGGGGAGTTTGCCGTCTTTGTCGAGGATGGCGAGCATGCGTTCGGCGTGGCGAGCGAGGTTGGAGTCACTGTCTTTGGTGCGGCGGAGCCATTCTTCGCGGGAAGGGTGTGCGTCGAAGGGGACGGGAACGCGTTCGAACGCGGTTAGGATGTTGTCGTCGAGGGGTTTCATTTTTCCATTGAGGGCGATGGTGACGGCTTCCTGCATGACTTTGCCGTAGGTTTGGGCGAGTTCGACTTTGCGGCGGGGGAGCGGGTTTTGATCGGCGCCGCATCCTGCCATGAAAAGAGCGATGGCCCCGGGGTGGGCTTTTTCGATTTCCTCCTGGGCGAAGCCGGGCCAATCGCCGTTGATCTGGTAGTCGCTGAGGACGGTGGCGTGGCAGGCGTAGCCGAAGACGACGCCGCGGAGTTTGCCGTTGGTGTCGCGAACGGCGATGACGAGGGCGTCGTGATCGACGGGTTGAGGGTAGTGGCGGGAGGCGGCGGTGACGCGGCGGCGATTGACGGCGAAGCCGGTGTTGGCGATGTCTACGGAGAGGTTGGCGGGGGAGAGATCTTTGAGGGCGGCTCCGATGACTTCGAGGGTTTGTGCGATGAGGCGATCGGCGTAGCGGCGGACGACGGCCTCCTGGGCGTCGGTGAGGCGGTAGGAGGTACGTTCGCGGTAGCCGACGATGGGTCCGCTGTGGGTGTGGGAGCAGTTGAGGAGGAGCTGATCACGCTTGAGGCCGTATTGCTTTTCGGCGCGCTCGGCGATGGGGTCGGCGACATTGCGGGGCATGCCGACGAGGTCGAAGGTGACCATCACGCTGCGGTGTCCCCGGGCATCTTCGATGGCGAGGGCTTTGGCGTAGAGTTGCTGGCGCACACCTTCGCTTTCGTGGTCGCGGCTGGCGTAGCCGGCCATCATGATGGGGCCTTGCGGGGTAATGTTGACGCGGGCGAGTCCGGCCTTCATGGCGAGGGAGGCGGAGTTACAGAGCAGGAGCGCGAGGATGATTCTCATTGGGAGTATCATAATCGCATGCGCAGGATTTCGATGCTACTCACGGCAGCCTGCTCTCTTGCCGCACAGTCGGACGATGGCGGGAAGAAGGATTTTCACAAGGACTTGACGAAACAGAAATTCCATCTGCGTGCTGGTATGCGGATGCCGGAGAAGGTTCACGTGGTGACGCCGGAGGAAAGCGGGCCATGCTCGATTCCGCTGTTGCCGGTGCAGCCTCCGTCGCCGGGAACGATGCGGGTGATTGAACCGAAGACGGGTTCGAAGATGCCTATGGTGCGGGTGCCTGCGCCGCCTTGCAAGGATTGGCCGACGGAGTGAGCAGGGAGCGTTTGTTGCAGCAGCTTGCGGCGCATGTGCCGCTGACGGAAGAAGAGGCGGAGATGCGTGCGCGGTTGGCGGAGTTTGTGTGGGCTTACGAGAATTGCTTTGAGCGATCGCTGCTGGTGGGGCATGTGACGGGGTCGGCGTGGATTGTGGACCTGGATCGCACGCATGTGCTGTTGACGCATCACCGGAAGCTGGACAAGTGGCTGCAGTTGGGCGGGCATGCGGATGGGGATTCGGATGTATTGCGGGTGGCGATGCGGGAGGCTTGCGAAGAGAGCGGGCTTGCTTCGTTGCGTCCGGTGCGGGAGTCGATCCTCGATGTGGATATTCATCTGATTCCGGCGCGGAAGACGGAGCCGGAGCATTTTCATTACGACGTGCGGTATGCGCTGGAGGCGGACCGGGGGGAGGCTCTGCGGATGAGCGATGAATCGCATGATTTGCGGTGGGTGCGGGTGGATGAGGTTGCCCGGTTGACACAGGAAGAGTCTGTGTTGCGGATGGTGCGGAAGATGGGGTTGCTCTAGAGTTTCGGGAGATGGTGCTTTTGGGACTTTGCCGAGGGCGGTCTGACACACTACTTCAGAACAGGCTACGCATCACATAGCCATGGAGTAAGGGCGAACTCGCACGGACACTGGTGCCTGTGCCCAAACCGCCGCGGGGTTCCAAACGCCGCGCTTTGCGAGGACTCGGCTAGCACGAATCTGGAAGGTGAACGAGTGTGTCCATACTAGGCATATGCCGCGCATGCAGGTCTACTTGCCAACGGACCTCTACGAAATGGTGAAGGAGAGCCGACTCTCCGCATCTGGGCTTCTTCAGGAAGCGGTGTGCGCGGAGATGCGTCGCCGGAAGCTACCGTCCGCCAGCCGGTGCTACACAGCCGAACTTGCGGCAAGGGCCGGCGAACCTGCTGCTCAAGAGCGCACCCGTGCGGTCGCCGTGGCACAACGAATCGCTGGTCGTAGGAATCGGAAGGCTGGATAGCCTTTGTGTTGATCTTGGATTCGGGTGCCGTCAGCCAACTGGCGGAGCGGTCTCGCCGCGCTCTAGCCATGATGGTCGCCCTGCGCGAGAAGGGCCCATGGCCGCCGGCCCTGAGTCTCCCGCGCGGCGAGCTGCCCTACTGCGGCGACTGGCCGGCCATGGGTCAGCCGTCGATGCACTTGTCGTGGCATTCGCGGAACCCGGAGGGACCGTGCTCACATCCGATCCAGACGACCTGGAAGCTCTGGCGGCCCACGCTGCCGACGTGCTGATTGAGCGAATCTGAACCCTGGCCGACTTTGCGTGAGTGCGCGCGATTTTGCTTGATCGGGACGCAAAAGTCAGGGTTTACGTTTTCGGTAAAAGGTGTTTTTGGACTTTGCCCAGCGCGGTGCGAGGGAGTGATTCGACGGTGACGAAGGCTCTTGGGATTTTGAATGAGGCGAGCGAGGCGCGGCACCGCTGCTCGATGGAGGCAGCGTCGAAGGTGGAGTCGCGGGAGACGATGTAGGCGACGGGGACTTCGCCGCGGATGTTGTCGGGTTGACCGACGACGACGGCTTCTTTCACTTCGGGTTGCTCTTGGAGGAACTCTTCGATTTCGCGGGGGTAGATGTTGAATCCGCCGCTGATGATGAGATCGCTGCGGCGTCCTTGGAGCGTGTAGTAGCCGTCATCGGAGCAGGTGGCGAGATCGCCGGTGCGGAACCAGCCGTCCTGGAATGCGGATTTGGTCGCATCCTCGCGGCGCCAGTAGCCGGGGAAGACGTTGGGGCCGCGAACCCAGAGTTCGCCGGTCTCGTCAATCTTGACGGAGACGCCGGGCATGGGGAAACCGACGGTGCCGGGGCGGCGCTCTCCGGTGTATGGATTGCTGATGTTCATCATCGTTTCGCTCATGCCGTAGCGTTCGAGGATAGTGTGGCCGTAGAGGGTGCGGAATTGTTCGAGGACATGCGGGGGAAGCGGTGCGGATCCGGAGACGAAGAGGCGCATGTGTTGCCCGATGGATTGCGCGGTTTCGGGGGCGATGTCGAGGAGGCGGACGTAGATGGTGGGGACGCCGAAGAATAGAGTGGGCTGGAAATCGAGGAATTCGGCGGCGGCTTTGGCGTGCTCGAAGCGTTCGAGGAGGCGCATGCGGCAGCCGCTCATGAGCCAGGAATGCACGCCGTTGCCGAGGCCGTGGACGTGGAACAGAGGGAGAGGGAGCAGGAAACGGTCGGCGGCGGTGATTTGCCAGCAGGTGAGCAGATTGATGGCATTGGCTGCGAAGTTGTTGTGGGTGAGAATGGCGCCTTTGGAGGCTCCGGTGGTGCCGGAGGTGTAGATGATGGCGGCGGGGGTGTCGCCGTCGAGGGGGAGGGGTTCGAGATCCGGCGATGCGGTTTCGGCTTCGTGGATGAGTTCGGCGGGATGCCAGGTGATGTGGGGGAGTGCGGATTCGGAGACGACGGCTTTGGGTTCGGCGTCGTGGACGATGTGCGTTATTTCGCGATCGCGGTAGAGGATGTTGATGGGGTTGAAGATGACGCCGAGGCGGATGGAGGCGAGGTAGAGGTCGAGGAATTCGAGGCGGTTGGGGAGGTATACGCTGAGGCGGTCGCCTTTGCTGAGGCTGCGGGCGCGGAGAACGTTGGCCATGCGATTGGCGCGCTGGTCGATGTCGCCGAAGGTGTAGGTGCGGCCCTGGAATTCGAGCGCGGGCTGATCGCGGCGGTTGAGGAAAGAGAGATCGAAGAGTTGATTGAGGTTCATGAAAACGCCATCTTCTGTGATAGCAGGATTTCGTGGAACAATTGCATCTATGCTGTGGATTTTTCTGATGACGCTGCTGGCACAGGCTGAACCGTTGCGAGTTCTGACGTACAACGTGCGGTATCCGAATCCGGAGGATGGTCCGGACAAGTGGGAGCTGCGGCGGGATCTGTTCATTGATTCGATCCGGCAGATGAAGCCGGACCTGATGGGGACGCAGGAATTATTCCACATGCAGGGGCAGTACATTGTGGAGAAGCTGCCGGAGTACACATGGTTTGGAGTGAGCCGGCGGGGGAATCAGACGGATGAGCACATGGGCGTGTTCTACCGGAAGAGCCGGCTGAAGGTAATTGACTCGGGCGATTTCTGGTTGTCGGAGACGCCGGAAAAGCCAGTGTCGCAATCGTGGAATACCAGCCTCCCGCGGATGGTGACGTGGGCGATTTTCGAGGATCTGGCGAACAAACGGCGGTTCTGGTATTTCAACACGCACTTCCCGCACCGGCGGGAGGATGAAGCGGCTCGGGTGATGTGCGCGAAGGTGATTGCAGGGAGGATCGGGCTGCTGGCGCCGGATGCGGAGGTGATTGTGACGGGGGATTTCAATGCCGCGGCGGGTGGCGAGGTGTACAAGATTCTGGCGGATCATTTGCAGGATGCATGGCAATTGGCGAAGGAGCGGAGCGGGCCTGAGGGCACGGCGCATGGGTTTCGGGGGAAGGGGTCGCGGCGGATTGACTGGATTCTGTTGCGGGGGAATTTTCAGGTGAAGTCGGCGGAGACGGTGACGTTTTCGCGGGACGGGCGGTATCCGTCGGATCATTTTCCTGTGATTGCTGTGCTGGAATAGGAGCCTTATGCTGCGCTGCTTGTTGGTATTGCTCGTGTCGATGGGATTGATGGCTGCGGACGGGCCGGTGTATTACCTGCTGTGGTTCGATACGGAGGATTATGTGGAACCGGCGGCGGATGACGCTGCGCTGCGGCTGGCGCTGGATCTGGAAAAGATGGGCGTGCGGGCGACGTTCAAGGTGGTGGGGGAGAAGGCGCGGGTGCTGGAGGCGCGCGGGCGGAAGGATGTGATCACGGCGCTGTCGCGGCACGACATCGGGTATCACACGGACAATCACAGCATTCCGCCGAGCCCGTCAGTGTATTTGCGGACAATGGGGCTGCTGGAAGGGGCCGCGGAGTTTGAACGGCGGGAGATGCCAGGGGTGCGGGATCTGCGGCGGATTTTCGGCGTGACTCCCAGTTGCTATGGGCAGCCGGGTTCGTCTTGGGGTCCGCAGAGCAACATCGCGCTGCGGAGGATGGGGATACCGGTGTACATGGATGAGGGCAGCCACGTGACGTTGGGGAATCAGCCGTTCTGGTACATGGGCATGTTGTATGTGTACGGGCTGGGACCGAACACGGTGCGCGCGAATATCGACGATGCTTCGAAGCTGGGCGAGGCGAAGCAGAAATTCGATGCGTCGCTGGCGGCGCTACGGGCGAAGGGCGGCGGGGTGATTCATACCTACTACCACCCGACGGAGTTTGTGGCGACGGAGTTTTGGGATGCAGTGAATTTCCCGAAGGGGCGGTATACGGCTCCATCGGATTACAAGCGGCCGAAGTTGCGGACGAAGGAATCGAGCGAGCAGGCCTACCGGCTGCTGTATGAGTTTGTGAAGCATGTGCAGGCGAGCGGAGTGCATGTGATTACGGGGCGGCAGTTGATGCAGGTGCTGGCGGATGAGCGGGAGATTGTGGATGTGCCGGAGGTGCGGAAGCAGATGGTGGAGTCGATTGATATTCGAGGGATGCATTCGGCGGCGGATCAATTGCTGGCGCTGTTGGGATTTCAGCCGAGGTATGTGGATGGCCCGGCGCAGCGCGTGGAGTCGACGGTGAAGGGGACGTCGATTGATCGGGATTTATGGAACAAGGGGAAGCAGGAGGCAGTGGGCTACATTGAGCGGCATAAGCGGCTGCCGTCGCATGTGTGGTTCGGAGTGGAACTGCTGTCACTGGCGGACTTCGCGGCGTCGTTGGCGGGGGATGATGGCGGGCCGACTGTGGCTGTGCGCAGGGGGAGGCTCGGGTTTGAACGGCATGTGAGTACGGAATCGCAGAAGGCGTTCAATTGGGCGATTCATCCGGAGGGGTTTTCGGCGCCGGAGTTGCATGAGATGGGGCGATTGCAGGCGTGGACGTTGAAGCCGGCGCGGCTACGGTAGGCGCTTGCTAGCGCCAGTCGACGAAGCGATGGAATCGTGCGCTGAGATCCATTGCTGCCTTTTCTTCCAGCCGGATCCAAAATGGGATACCAGGCAATTCCAGTACGGCTGAGATCGAATCCCCGTCTGGCCTCATCAGCGGATTGTAGATGGCTATCTCCGTCGCCGTCAGCAGTTGGAATTCTGCGGACGCAATCGGAAAGCGCTTCGGCAGTGGGCGGTCCGACAGCTCTGCGAAGTTCCTAATCCCCGATGCCAGGAGTTCGTTGGTGGAGGTGCGCGGGTATAGAAACGCATACTGAACGCCGCGAGCGATATTAGCTCGCACCACGTCTTCGAATACAGGGTTTTTTGAAAAATCCGGTGTTACGACCAGTATTTCCCGTCCCTGCCACCCCAACTCCATCCGTACCACTTCTTCCTCTGTCATGAGCCATGATGGGCGCTCCCGCCGCGGCGTGGCCGATTCCAGTTCCGAGATCAGGCGCTCCATCTCAAAGCTGTGTTTGCGATCCAACCATACATCCCACAAACTGACAACGGCGGAAAGCATACCAACAAATAGCAACCAAGCCAAAATCCCGTCTTTGGCCGGTGCCAAGTCCATCACCTTCGC
>CALFYN010000580.1 GCA_937952345.1 uncultured Acidobacteriota bacterium | reverse complement strand
GCGAACGGGCACTGGTGGAAGCCGGCGTTACCCAATGTGATTACGCTGCCGCGCTATTTTCGGCGCAACGGCTACTATACGGCGGGTGGCGGGAAGCTGTTTCATCACGAGCCGGGCTTCAACGATCCCGAGGCATGGGATGAGTATTTCCATTGGGCGGAAGAACTGCGCGCCAATGGATGGGTAGGCGGATATAATTCCCCGCTTGATGCCCTGCCTCCGCGCACGCCGTTGTCGGACGTGCACGAGCACCGGCAGAACTTCGACTTCGGGCCTGTCGACCGGCCCGACGCGGATTTTCCGGATTACAAGGTCGCTACATGGGCCGCGGATTTTTTGTCCAAGCCGGCGCGGCAGCCGTTTTTTCTGGCGGCGGGCATGTTCCGCCCGCATATCTGCTGGTACGTGCCGCGGAAGTATTTCGATATGTATCCGCTCGAATCAATCCAGTTGCCGGAGGTGCGTGAGGACGATCTGGACGATATTCCGAAAGCGGCGCTGCGGTTGCAGCAGGTGAGCATTCCGGACGAGCATCAGGCGGTGGTGAAGAAGGGCCGCTGGAAGGAGGCGGTGCAGGCTTACCTGGCATCCATCACGTTCAGCGATGCGATGGTGGGGCGGATTTTGCAGGCCCTGGAGAACGGACCGCACCGCGGCAACACGATTGTCGTGTTGTGGAGCGATCACGGCTACCACCTGGGGGAAAAAAGCGCCTGGCACAAGTTCACTTTGTGGGAGGAATCGACGCGGGTGCCGCTGATGTTCTCGGTTCCAGGCGTGACGAAGCCTGGCGGCAAGTGCAGCCGGGCGGTGAGTCTTGTGGATCTCTACCCGACGCTGGTGGAACTTTGCGGATTGCCGGCCAAGGGCGATTTGGATGGGCAGAGCCTGGTGGGGCTGTTACGCAATCCAGCGGCGAAATGGGAGAAGCCGGCGCTCATCACCGCGGGCTATCGCAACCATTGCGTACGTGGGGAGCGCTGGCGTTATGTGCGCTACGCCGACGGATCGGAGGAATTGTACGATCATCGCGCCGATCCCAAATGCTGGCGCAACCTGGCGCAGGATCCCAAGTACGCAGGCGTAAAGCAGGAGTTGGCGAAGTGGCTTCCGGGGAAGGATCAACCGGACGTGCCGGCGAAGCGTGCGTATCGTTTCGATGCGAAGGCCTATACGTGGAGCAAGCGGCAATGACCCGGCGCCAGTTTCTGTACGGCCTGCCGGCCTCGTTGGCTGCCGCCGGAGATCGTCCGAATATCCTGTTGATCCTGGCCGACGACATGGGGTTTTCCGATCTGGGCTGCTATGGATCTGAGATACCGACGCCGAACATCGACCGGTTGGCGCGCGGAGGGGTGCGATTCACGCAGTTCTACAATGCGGCGCGATGCTGCCCCACGCGCGCGGCGCTGCTGACCGGTTTGTATCCGCATCAAGCGGGCATCGGGCATATGGGCCGCAACATGGGGACGCCGGCCTATCAAGGCTATCTGAATGATCGCTGCCTGACATTGGGCGAAGCGCTTCGTGGGGCAGGGTACAGGACGCTGCTCGCCGGCAAGTGGCATGTCGGGAATCAACGGCCGCACTGGCCCTGCGACCGCGGGTTTGACGAATCGTACGCGTTGCTGGGGGGCACATCTCATTACTTTCGCCCTCGTTCACTGGTGCGGAACGATCGCGAGATGGAGCCGCCGCGCGAGGAAAGCTACTACATCACCGACGATTTCACGGCGCAAGCCTGCGCGATGCTGGACCGCAACGCCCGTGGTGAGCGTCCGTTTTTCCTCTACCTTGCCTACACGGCGCCGCATTTTCCCATTCAGGCTCCGGTGGACGAGATCGCGCGGCATCGGGGACGCTACCGGCAGGGCTGGGATGCGCTACGCCGGACACGGTACCGCCGGATGCAGGAGTCGGGTATTGCCGATCGCAGTTGGGCGCTGAGCGAGCGGCCCGCCGAGGTGTCAGCGTGGGAATCGGCGGCGGATAAGGAGGAATGGGATCAGCGTATGGCGGTGTACGCCGCGATGGTAGCGCGCCTGGATCGAGGGGTCGGCGAGGTGGTAAAGAAGCTGGAAGAACTGGGGGTGTTGGGGAACACGCTCATCCTGTTTCTCTCCGACAATGGGGCCTGTGCGGAAACCAAGACTGGCGGAAAGCCAGGCGCGCCGATCGGTTCCGCCTATTCCAATACAACGTATGAGGCTCCGTGGGCGAACCTGAGCAACACGCCGTTTCGCTACTTCAAGCACTGGACTTACGAGGGCGGGATAGCGACGCCGTTGATTGTGCATTGGCCGGGGAAGATCCCCGCCGGGCGCATCGTTCGCGAGACTGGCCATGTGGTGGACATACTGCCGACCTTGCTGGAGGCGGCGGGCGGCCGCTATCCGCAAGACCGGATCCCGCTGTCCGGGCACAGCCTGCTGGCTTCACTGCGTGGCGGGAAGCCCATGCCGCGTCGTACGCTGTTCTGGGAGCATGAAGGCAATCGCGCCGTGCGGCAGGGCGATTGGAAGCTGACTGCAGCAAATGGCGGCGAGTGGGAACTGTACAATCTGGCGAAGGACCGTTCGGAAACGAAGAACCTGGCGACGGAACGGCCGGAGCGCGTGCGGGAACTGGCCGGGGCCTACGCCAGGTGGGCTTCGCGAGTGGGTGTGATGGAGTGGAAGCCGGAATGGGAGAAGCGGTTCGGCATCCCCTACTGACTTATTGCGTGGGGCGGGCTTTGGCGTCGATTTGCTGGAGCAATTCGCGCACGGCGGTATCGAGTTGGATGTCGTCCGGGGTGTAGCTCTCACCGATGGCGCGTTCCACGGGAAGGTCGACCGGCCGGGGGTGCATCTCCATCAGCACCCCGTCGTTATCAAAGACTTTGGTGCGCGGCATCCGCAGAGTGGAGCCGTCGATCAGCTTCTCATTCCAGGTGTAGACGATCCAGCCGGCGGTGGGTTCGCCGACGACCTTTCCCAGACGGAGGCGGCGGTAGCCCTCAGTGAAGTCCTCGGCGTCGGAAAGGGAATGCTGGTTGGTGACGAGGATGGTGGGCAACTCGAGGGCGCGCTGGCCTAATGCCGTGCGGGCGGGAACGGCTTTGCGGCCGCGTTCCTGGAAGGTCAGGTAGCCGCGCCGTGAAAATACGTCCAAGGCATAGGCGTTGACGAATCCTCCGCTGTTGTTGCGCAGATCGATGACGACGCCTTGCTTGTTGTGATTGGCGGCATCGAGATCGAGATGCAGGCGATCGAGGGATTCGGCGCTCATGTTCAGCATGTGGACATAGCCGAGCCTGCCGCCGCTGTGCGCTTCGACGAAGGCGCGGCGCGAATCCACCCAGGCGCGGTACATCAGATCCTTCACTTCGGAAAGCGGTGCGGGCAGGGCTTGTACCGTGCGCGGTTGGGATCCATCCGCTTCGGCTACAGTGAGTGTGACTCGCTTGTTCTTCTTGAACTCGAGGAGCGATTGCACGTTGGTTTCGGCGGTGAGGGCGACATCATCGATCGCCATGAGGCGCTGTCCAGCACGCACGCCGGCGATAAAGGCAGGGGAAAGCGGCGTGACTTCGCGGATCAGGAATAGTCCCTTGGTCTCGTAAGCAGCGGGATCGAAGGCGAGGCCGAGATAGCCGGCTTGCGAGGGGGCGGGATCGGGCGGCGACACTCCCAGATGCGACGCATTCAATTCTCCCATCATGCTGGTGAGGAGCCGGTAGACTTCCGATGGCGTACGCGCGGATTCGATGA
Source organism: uncultured Acidobacteriota bacterium (assembly GCA_937952345.1). GTDB lineage: Bacteria > Acidobacteriota > Terriglobia > Bryobacterales > Bryobacteraceae > CADEFT01. Next base: position 11,482 of record CALFYN010000580.1, on the reverse strand, counting down.
GTGTCTCATACTGCTTGCGCATGGCTTCCCAGTCCACGCCGTTGAACTTCTCGTCGAAGAAATGGTCGCGCTGGTAGGACCAGGCCTGGTGCAGCAGTTCCATCTTCTCTTTGTGGAAATCCACGTCGAACTCGGCTTCGAGGGCGAGAGCTTTCGGCGTGAGGTTGTCGAGTGCGATGCGCTGCACCTTTCCCTTTTCGAGGAAGTAGACCTCTTTGCCGGTGGGAGAAAAGTGCAACGACGACTTTTCGTCCGCTGTGGTGGTGATCTGCCTGGGTGAGGGCTTTGCCGCCAGTGTCTCGTCGAGGGAGTAGGTGTAGAGGCTGGTACGGTCCGCAGCGGTGGCCGCGAGGAGCAGCGTCTTGCCGTCGGCACTGACAACAAAGGACTCGGCGTCCAGGCCGAGCGGGAGCAGTGAGATGCGGGAGCGGATCTGCTCGAACTCGATGCGGGTGTCGGCGGGAGTTTTTGCCGGTGACTGGGAGGAGAACAGGCCGCGAAGCTGCTCCTCACGGAAGGGGCGGTGCTGGGGGACGAGATCGACACGGGCGATACGGCGCGGCTCGGTGCGCTGCGCGGTGTCGAAGAGGAGATACCTGCCGCCGGGGTGAAACGCGATGTGCCGGATGGTGGTGTTGGACAGGAAGGAAGCGGGGCGTGATGGCGCGCCATCGAGCGTGGCGATCTCCACATTGGTGAACCCCTTGGCTCCACGGGAGGCGAACGCCAGATAGCGGGAGTCGGGCGACCAAGCCATGGCGCCCGGCGCGACAAGCGGCTGGCGGCCCATCTCGCCCGATGCAATCTGCCGCTCCTGCCGGACGGCGAATTCGTACACCCACACCGAGTGCCCGCCACGCTGGTAGGCAAGGAGCTTCCCGTCGGGCGAGAAACGTGGCGCGGCGTCCGATTCCAAGGTGGAGGTGATCCTGGTCTCTTCGCCCGTTGTGAAATCGTAAACGAACACGCTATAGGGGCCGGCGCGGTCGGAAACGTAGGCGACGCGCTTGCTGTCGGGGGACCAGTCCAACTGCGTCTCGTGTGCGTGGGTGCGCGATACCCGGAGTGCGGGGGCCGATTCGGAAGCGCCGGCGGGCGCCGCGAACACTTCGCCGCGTACCGTGAAAGCGACCTTCCTGCCATCCGGCGATAGTGCCATTTCCTCGAACTTGTCGCGGAGGACATGGTGCGCGACGGACGGGGTGGCGGCGGCGCCGCGCAGATAGATGGGAATCGACGAGGCCTTTCCGTTGTTGGGGTCCATCTTCCAGATGGTGAAGTCACGCTCGAAGACCAGCATCTTGCCGTCATAAGAGAGCGATGGCCAGAGGACACGGCCTTCACGGAACTGGCTCACCTGACGGGATGTTCCGCCGATCGGCTGGCGCCAGAAATTCTCCACTCCGGTGCGGTCGGAGACGAAAAAGAACGACTTGCCGTCGGGTGCCCACATGGGCCAGATTTCCTTGGCCGCTCCGTCGGTGATGCGCTCATAGGCCGGCGGGTTGCCCGGTTTCACCAGCCAGATTTCGCTGCGGTCCAGGTTGCTGTGGCCTTTGCGCCACCACTGCTGCGAAGCGACGCCGCGGGCATTGATGGCCAGCGTTGTGCCATCGGGTGAGGGGGCGCAGAAGAACTCGTTGGTGTAGCGGTCGGCGGCGACAGGCATCGGCGTGCCTCCGGTAGCTTTCACGCGGAACACGTCGTTCATGCGCGCGATCTCCTGGCTGGAGGAATGGAAGTAAAGATACTTTCCGTCGCGCGACCAGGCATCCAGCATCTCCATGCCGTCGTCGAAGGTGACTCGGGTTGTGACGCCGGAGGAGAGTTGCAGGACATAAAGATCGCCGCCGCCGGTTCGCGTGGAGACGAATGCCAGTTGGGAACCGTCCGGCGAGAACAGGGGCCGGGACTCGTCGGCGGGGTGCGAAACCAGTAGCGATGCGTCGCCGCCATTGGCCGCAACTCGCCAGATGTCGCCGCCCGCTACGAATACGATCTCGTTGCGGTTGGGGGAAACGTGCGGTTCGGTCATGTAGACGCGTGCCTGCTGCGCCCAGGCTGGAACAGCGATCAGGCAAAAGAAGACAAAGCGCGTCATACCACTATTTATCTTACTCGCGAGTGGACTGCAAAATAAGCGCGATGTTGCATTGTGCTGCGCTGGGCGAGCGCAAGATCTGCGCATCGCGTGTGGATGAGGGGTCTCGAAGTTGTTGAATCCGCTAGGTGGAGGATTTGGCTGGTGGGTTGCTTTTTTGTATAGCGAGGCCTGGAAAGGAGGCCGAAACAATGAAGATCCGGTTTTTCACAGGAGTGTTGGCGGCGATGTTTCTGGCGGGCGTAGCCATGCCGATCGATCTGCCGGTGCAATACCAGCACCGGAATGGACAGGGGCAAGGCCAAGGGCAAGGACAGGGTCAGGGCAAGAAGGCGAAGTCGCAGAAGAAGGCAGGGCCGCGGGATGGCTCCGGGCCTATCCACAGCCCCGGCACGGGCGGCGGTAATGGCGGCGGGAAACAGGGCAATCGCGGCGGCCGGCGCTAGGCCTGCACGCATCTTGTGATCCGTCGGAGGGAGATTCACCTGCGGCAGCCATCAGCGGGCGTTTTGCGAAGAGACGCCTTTAGGTGGTTGCCGCTTTCTTTTTTCTGGCTCCGCGCTTTTCCGCGGGAGGCTGACGGTCACTCTTCTTAAGGTTGGGCAGGACGATCTGGAGAACGAACTTTTTCTCTCCGTGGTCGTCAAACTTGATAGAGATGTATTCCTCGGTACAGCCTGTAACGCTTCCCAATCCGAACTTGGGATGCTCGACTTGAGCGCCCGCATTGAAGGGCGGCTTATTGGCCATGAAAAAAGATCCTCAGGTTAAATGATACCAAACTCAGTAGGTTGTGTCGATAGGAGGGGGGAAATCCACAAGGTATGGGAGAATGGAGGGGAAATGGCGAAGCTGGTGATTCTTCTGCTACAGATATCGTTTTTTGCTTTTGGGCAGACTTCGATCCTGGATTCTCTGAAGAAAGTGGAGAGCCGGTATAACAATATTCGGACTCTGCGGCTCGATTTTGAGCAAACGATTTTCTACACGGCGCAGCCGTCGGCGAAGCGGACAGAATCGGGAGTTCTGTTTCTTCGCAAGCCGGGGAAGATGCGCTGGGAGTATCAGAAGCCTTCCGAGAAACTATTCCTGTCGGACGGAAAAGACGTTTATTATTACAGCTCTGCGGCGCATCGTGTGGAAAAATCGAAGCTGAAGGAAAGCGATGACATGCGCGCGCCGTTAGGGTTTCTGATCGGGCGATTGGACTTCCAGCGGGACTTTCGGGAGTACCGCATCCGGGAGGAAGGTGGGGGGCGTTGGGTGACGGCGGTTCCCAAGTCAGAAAAGGCGCCGTACCGGGAGGTTCATTTTCTACTGATGTCGGACAACCGCATCGCGCAACTCCGTGTGATGGGCCACGATGAATCCGTGATGGAGTTCCGCTTTCGCAACGAATCGCTCAACCCGGTGTTGAACGATTCGCTATTCGTCTTTCAAGCCCCGAAGGGGGCGGAGATGGTAGAGGTTTCGGACGGCCAGTAGCGGAACGTGCGGCTAGTTGGCGTATCGCAGAATCTCGGCGGCAATCTTCACGAAAGCTTCGTTGAGGTCCGCAGGTTGGGGTGCGTAGACGTACAGGCCTTCTAGCTTGTCCGGGTTATAGATGGGGCTCTGGGGGTCATTGGCGATGCGGCGCATGCGTGTATGGCCGTCGTTGATGGCGGCGTCAGCCAGCCCGATGACATAGACGGCCGTGTTGAGGTTTGCGCCAAGGTCGTTATTGCGGATGCGGAATCCGACGTTGTCGAGTGTGGCGACGGCGGCGTTCATCATGTTTGTCTTATCGCGAACGTCGATTTTCCCAGCGTAGGGATGCCCAACGGGGAAGTTGTTTACGGTGACGAAGCCTCCATTGGGGCGAAGGGATGTGCCGTAGGAATCGTTGTCGGGGTAGTAGGCGATGTCGTACTGCACGGTGTCGGTGCCGGTATAGGCGCTATCGAGGCTGCTGCCGTTATGTCCGCGGCCCGACTTGGACCAGCAATCGTTTGTCTGGCCACCGGAATAAGCCACATTTCCATTGGCAGGATCGAGTGGATATGTGACGGAGCCGCTGGGATCCGAAAAGCCGCTGGAAACGAAAGGAACTATCCCAAGGAGGGTATTTCCGTTGACGGGCAGATTCTCCTGGGAATAAACAGCGCCCCGAAAAACCTGGCGGTCCGCAGCGGGGTTCCAACTCGGATTCGGGGTTCCCGGGTATCCGGACCGATACCACCGTTGCCCGTTCACCCAGTCATAGCAACGGCTGGTCCGATTACTGGTGAAGCCACTCAGGCTGACGTGATCCGCCACCCGCGTGGAATCGAGCCGGTTGACGGGGAAATCGGCGGTGACGGTGTTGGGGATCCCGTCGGTGAAGAAGATGATGACATTGAGAGCGCCGGGCTCGTTGATCTGCTGGATCTGCTCGTAGCCTTTGAAGAGGGCCTGCGCCGAACCTGTTCCACCGCTGCAACTGATGGTATCGATGACGTTCGGCAGGGAGGGGCTGCTTGTTTTGAAGTTCATGGACGGGGCGTAGGAGAGCGCATACGAAATACCGTAGGTGACCATGGCCAGGCGGTCGCGCTGATTGGCGAAGAGGTCTACGAAACCCTTGGCGGCGTTCACCATGGCGGCGCATCCACCGTCGGTATTCATGGAGCCGGAGCGGTCGAGCACAAGGATCACGTTCACGTCGCGCCGCGATGCTTTGCCCGATGCGCTGATGGTGGTGGTGGTGGCGTTGGTGATCATGCGCATGAAGAAGATGGGCGTGTCCACTGTTCCCGTGACCGTGACAGTGCGCGTGCGGAAAGCGGTTTCGGCAACCTGGGTGACGGGGTCGGGAGCATAGGTGTTGAACATGCCGGCTGGATAATTGGCGTGGAAAAAGGCAATGGCGCGGGCACGGGCGGAGTCTTCCTGTTCGCCGATGGTGAGGCCGACGGCAAGGGAGCGTGCGGCCGCCAGCGCCGCAGCGTCGACTGCGGATTGGAGGCGGGCTTTGACGGCGAACATGAATCCGGCATCGATCGCGAGCCCAACAACGGGAATAGTGAACATCAGCAGCAGTGCCGCTGTGAAGATGACAAAGCCCTTCTGCTTTTTGGTCAGCGGATTTGGAACGGGTTGGTTCATGACGGCTGCTCCTTGCTTAGAAATAGTTCCGGGCGTAGACATTCACCGGATTGTTGTGATTCAGGAAGGACAGTTCGGGAACGCTGAAAAACGCCTCCGCGATGAAAGTGCGCTCGGAGTTCTGCAACGTCAATTGTCCGGCAGTGGGGTTCGGACCACCGGTGGACAGCGTACTGGCGCGGCAACTGGTGTTTGTCAGGTAGTCGTCCACGTCGATGGTGCCGTCATTGTTAATGAGGTCCGAACTGGGGTTGCCGATGACGCTGGTATAAAGGCCGCCGTTGCCGATCACAATCCGCTGGGTGATCACCGGATAGTGGATGTTGTTGCAATCCCCCTCGTCCAATCCGGCCGCATTGCATTCCGAAGGTCCGATCATGAGCACCTGGGAAAGCACAACGGTGCCGTTGCCTCCGTTCACCGTCATGTTCAATCCGCGGGACAGCCGCACGATGATGTCTTTGTTGCTGGGAAGGGAAAAATCCACCTGGCGCACGAACATGTGGCCGGCATCGCGCGAGATCTGCGACACCTGAATGGACTTGCCAAGGCTTAAGCCTGTAGTGACAGTGCCCATGAACAAAGGGACGAGAAAGATGGAAAACAGCGCAAACTCGAGCAGGCTGCTGCCGGATTGGTTCCGCCTCCGTTGCGTTGACAATGCGTTGGTTGGCATAAGTAGGATCCTCTTGGGTAAACGCTCTTTCACGTGCGCGGCGGGAGTGCCATATCCTGCGGGAGAGACTCCATGCGGTCCGATGCGCGCACATCCAGGGGAATTGGGGTGGCGGACCGCAGCAACGGGGCGAGCATCCCAAAGGAGTAGCCCTCCACGGAGACTTCCAGGATCATGCCGGGCCGGTTGGAACCCGTCTCCAGCAAATTGTTGTTCGGGTCGTAGTAGCGAATGCGGATGTACTCGGGATGGGAGTTGAGAAAGCCCATGCTGTTGTGGAGAACCACCGCTTTGATGGAAGAGTCGTGACCCATGGATGGTTGCAACTGATACGTTGCGCCGGCGCGAACTCCCTCGCGCACGGCGTGCTGAAACAGATTCCGCATGAAAATGGTCAGGCCGAAATCGATGATGGCGAGAAAGAAGGCGAAGAACGGAATCATCACCAGGGTGCCCTCGAGGAGAGCATGCCCGCGTTGGCGTGTCCGGCGCGGGAGAGAATAGTGTGATACCCCTTCTCCGGATCGTATGCAATTGTAATCAATCATGGTGGTTTTGCTTCTTGTTAAAACTTAAGCGAAAAATCACTCTGAGCTTAACTTACACCCGCACGGCGCAAGTTCCCATAGGAGAATCCTCCTGGATTGGGGTGGAAAGAAGTACTTACCAACGCTGTGAGAAACTGTCTACGCCGTACGGGATCGCGGGCGTTTTTATGGGACTGGCGTACTGTTTTCCGAAGTCCTCGTTACGGTTCGTACGTGGATATAGATCCCTGTCGCTAGGAGTACTAAGGCCGTCCATTGCGCCGTGCTCAGAACCCACCCAAAAGGGTTCGTCTGCTCGTGTGCGCGCAGGAACTCGACTCCGAAGCGGACAGCCGGATAGAGGATCAGGTACAAGCCGATGAGGCGTCCGGTGGGGGGCTTTGTAGCCGCCAACCGGTACAGTGTTGCGAAAATGAGGAACTCTCCGAGAGCCTCGTAGAGTTGCGTGGGGTGAAGGGGCTGGTGCAGTGGGACGCCGACCAGGCGATGGGCTTCCGGGTCGGTGAATGTCACTGCCCAGGGCCGCTCGCAGGCGAGTCCCCAGCAGCAGCCGGCGGCAAAGCAGCCGAGCCGCCCGATGGCGTGCCCCAAAGCAATGCCGGGCGCAAAGCAATCGGCGACCGGCAGAAACGGCAGCTTCCGCGACCGCAGATACCAGATGGCGACCAGCAGGGCGGCGATTAATCCACCGTAGAAAACGCCGCCTGCCTGGAGGGTGGCGAGGGAAAAGATCTCTGCCGGATGCCGCAGGTAATACGGCAGCTCGTAGAGAATCATCATCAGCTTCGCGCCGGCGAGACCCGCCAGTGCGACGTAGATGCCCAAGTCGGTGACCAGTTGCGCGTCGAGTCCGCGCGCGCGGGCGAGTTTTCCGGTAATCCACAGGCCGAGCAGGAAGCCGATGGTAACCAGAACGCCGTAGGAAGGCAGGAAGAAGTCGCCGTGGGAAATGAGCTTGGGAAACATGGATTATGCGGCTGGCTGGGGTTTGGCTCGCCACAAAGCGAGGAAGAGGAGGCCTGCGCCAATGGTGATGGCGCTGTCGGCCACGTTGAAGCTCGGCCACTCGTACGAGCCGATGAAAACCTGCAGAAAATCGGTGACCGATCCGCGCCAGATGCGATCGAACAGGTTGCCGAGCGCTCCTCCGAAGACCAGCGCGAGTGCGACAGCCGCCACTGTTTCCTGCGGCCACATCTGTTTCGGCATGCGCCACAACTGCAGGGCGACATAAACGAGAATCACACTGGAGACGCCGATCAGCAGGAAGCTCCGCAGCGGGCCCTCGGATTGATTGAGAAAGCCAAACGCCGCGCCGCGATTCTGGGTGTGCACGATGTGGAACACCCCCGGAATGATAGGGAGCGAGTCAAAGGCCGAGACGTTTTGTTCAATCCAGTATTTGGAAGCGCGGTCGGCGAGAAACAGGGCGCCGGAAATGGCGAAGCGCGGGCCGCGCTGGATCATCCGAGGATATCCTTGAGCGCGGTGGCACACGTGTCGCAGACCGTGGGCAGGGCCGGGTCGAAGCCGATGGCGTTCGAATACTTCCAGCAGCGCTCGCATTTGGCGCCCGATGCCCGCTCGACGTGCACGCTTAGGTCGGCGTCGGCGTGATTCTCGAGAGAGACCTGCGAGGTAATAAACAGCGCCGGCAGATCTTCCAGGTAGCTGTCGAGCAGAGGATACAACTCCTTGCCCGCCTGTAGGCGCACCCTTGCTTCGAGCGGTGCGCCGATGAATTTTTCCTGGCGCGCCACTTCGAGCGACTTAAGCACCTGTTCGCGCACGGGCATGAGGCGGTCCCAATTGGCGATGCGTTCGCGTTGCGCGGCGGATAGGCCGCTGGTGGCGAATTCCGCCGTGGGAAAGAGGGTGAGGTGGACGCTTTCCGGATCCTCCGGCAGGCGCTTCAGATGCCGCCACACTTCCTCGGTGGTGAAGGTGAGGATGGGCGAAAGGAGGCGCGCGAGCGCATGGGTCAGCTTGTAAAGCGAGGTCTGTGCGCTGCGGCGGGCCCGCGACTTGGGAGCGGCCGTGTAGAGCCGGTCTTTGATGACATCGAAGTAAACCGCGCTCAGATCCGTGGTGGCGAAGTTGTACAGTGCCTGGTAGACGCGGTGGAACGCGAATTCGGCGTAGTGCTTGCGGCAGGTTTCGGTGAGTTGTTCCAGCCGCGTCAGGATCCACTGGTCGAACTCGAGCTGATCGCCGATGGCGAGCATGTCTTTGGCGGGATCGAAGTCCGCCATGTTGCCGAGCGCGTAGCGGAACGTATTGCGCAGTTTGCGGTAGGCTTCGGTGAGACGCGTGAGAATGGTGTCGGAAATGCGGACATCTTCGGTGAACTCCACCGAGGCGGCCCACAGGCGCAGCACATCGGCCCCGTTCTGTTTGATGACTTCTTCCGGCGCGATGACATTGCCGAGCGATTTCGACATGGCGCGGCCATCGCCATCGAGCGCCCAGCCATGGGTGGCGCACTCCTGATACGGGGCGGCGCCTTTCAATCCCACGCCGACGAGCAGCGAACTGTGGAACCAGCCGCGGTATTGATCTCCGCCCTCCAGATACAGGTTCGATGGCCAGGTGAGATCGTAGCGCTCGTTGAGCACGGCCAGATGGCTCGATCCGGAATCGAACCACACATCCAGAATGTCGGTTTCCTTGCGGAAATTCGTGCTGCCGCATTTGGCGCAGGAAACGCCTTCGCCGATCAGTTCGGCGGCGGATTTTTCATACCAGATATCGGCGCTGTGCTGGCGGAAGAGATCGACGACGCCGTCGAGCACCTTGCGGTCGGTGAGGGCTTCGTTGCAGTCTTCGCAATAGAAGACGGTGATGGGGACACCCCAGGTGCGCTGGCGCGAGATGCACCAGTCCGGACGCGTGGCGATCATGTTCGAGATGCGCTCTTCGCCCCAGGCGGGCATCCACTTCACGTTGCGGATGGCTTCGAGTGCTTTCTCCCGCAGGTTGTTGCGCTCCATGCCGATGAACCACTGCTCGGTGGCGCGGAAGATGGTGGGGTTGTGGCAGCGCCAGCAATGCGGGTAGCTGTGATCGATGCGCTTTTCGGCGAGCAGGGCTTCACGCCCGCGCAGAATGCCGGTGACGATGGGGTTAGCTTCCCACACCGTTTTGCCGATCAACTCCTCCGGCAGGCGTCCATCGGCGCCTTCGGCGTGGAAGAAGCTGCCGGTGGCGTCAACCGGGCAATAGGTGTAAATGCCGTTCTGCTGGCCGCTGACGTAGTCTTCCTGGCCATGGCCGGGGGCCGTGTGCACTGCGCCGGTACCCTGTTCGAGCGTGACGTGATCGGCGGTGATGCCGAGCGAATCGCGTTCGAGAAAAGGATGGCGGAATACGGTTTTTTCCAGACGCTCGCCTTTGAACGTGGCGACGGGGCGCGGTTCGGCCCAACCGCATTTTTCCGCGGTTTCCTTGAGCAGATCGGTGGCGACGATATAGACATCGCCGTTTACGTCCACGGCGGAGTAGGCAAATCGCGGATTGAAGGCGATAGCCATGTTGGCGGGAAGCGTCCATGGCGTGGTGGTCCAGATGAGTCCGTAGACTTTGCGGCCGGCTAGTGCGGCATCGATGGCCGCCGGATCGGTGGTGAGCGGGAAGCGCACCCAGACCGAGGGGCTCGCGTGCGATTCGTATTCCACTTCGGCTTCGGCGAGCGCGGTGCGGCAGTGGATACACCAATTGACGGGCTTGAGGCCTTTGTAGACGTAGCCTTTGTCGAGGAAATCGACGAAGGCCGCGGCAATCTGAGCCTGGTATTCCGGGCTCATGGTGAGATAGGGGTCGTTGAAGCTGCCGAAGACACCGAGGCGCTGGAACTCGACTTTGTGGATTTCGACGAATTTCTCGGCGTACTTGCGGCAGACGCGGCGGATCTGAGCCGCGGTCATCTGCGCCTTCTTCTTGCCGAGTTCGGCGTCTACCTTGATTTCGATGGGCAGGCCGTGGCAATCCCAGCCGGGGACATAGGGCGAATCGAAACCGGCGAGGGTTTTCGATTTGACGATGAAGTCTTTGATGATCTTGTTGAACGCGGTGCCGAGGTGGATGTGGCCGTTGGCGTAGGGTGGGCCGTCATGCAGGACGTAGCGCGGGCGTCCGGCGCTCGCCTGGCGAATGCTCTGGTAGAGGTTGGTTTCCTTCCAGTGGGCAAGCATCTTGGGCTCGGTTTGGGGCAGATTCGCCTTCATGCCGAAGTCGGTCTTGGGAAGGTTGACCGTCTTTTTCAAATCGACGTCTTGATGGGCCATGGGAAAAACGGGGGTAATCTTTTATGGTAGCAGGAGGGATGTCAGAGTCCGCTACTGCATCATCCGCCGCAGCTTCTCCACGGCATCGAGTGCCGGCGCGTAGCCCGGACTCACTTCCGCCGATTTCAAGAAGCACTCCCGCGCTTTCGAATAAATTTCCAGCGACACATACACCCGCCCCAGGTTGTACCAAGGGTAGTGATAGGCCTCGTAGCGCTTGCTCGCGATCGCCTGCTCGAGCCACGGAATCGCCTCCTCGGGCTTGCCGAGTTCGATCAGATACGCCCCGATATCGTTGTAGGGATTGCCGAAGGTAGGGTCGGTGGCAATGGCTTTCTTGCATTCCTCGATGGCGTCTTCCAGTTTTCCCTGGAAATGATACGTCCAACCCAGGAATGTGTAGGCCTCGGCGGTGGGATGCAGGGCAAGGGACTTCTTATACAGAGACACGGCCAGATCGAGTTCGCCGTCCATCTGCATGCGGTAGGCTTTCTGGAACAGTTCCTGAGCCATGCGCAATCGCTCGTCCATCATTCCTTATCTTATGTACCTGATTGTTGGGTCCCGGCTCAAGTGTGGAGTTTAGAATAGAGAGGATGCCAACAAAAGTGCGAAAGGCTGTTTTCCCGGCGGCGGGTTTGGGTACACGGTTTTTACCCGCGACAAAAGCGCAACCGAAAGAGATGCTGCCGCTGGTGGATAAGCCGCTCATTCAGTACGGCGTGGAAGAGGCCATCCACTCCGGGAT
>CALFYN010000579.1 GCA_937952345.1 uncultured Acidobacteriota bacterium | reverse complement strand
CTTGCATTGTCAATCGCCCCCGTAAAAAACGAATCGATGTGGCACATGACTCCCGCCACCGAATCGCTGTTGCCCGGCAGAAAACCCACCACATTGCGCCCCGTATGCTTCTCCACCGCCGCATACCGAATAGCCGCCGTCACTTCCCGACCCTTCGCCACCAGCGAACCATCAACACTGTCCACGGAATAACAAGGAATCGGACGCAGCCCGCCGGCGTAACGCTCGTCCTTCACTGCATACGGCTTGTCCACCGGAACCACGGACTTCCATCGCGACCCCTTCGCCGTAGGCAGCGCGAACAGCAATCCCGCCGCGCCCGCCGCCACCGCCCGCTGATACAGCAACTTCTCCCGCACAATGTTGAATGCCGTCGACGTCGTCGCCCCACTCCGCACAAACGCCCACTTCCCCTTCGCGCGGCTCCAATCCCCGTCCGGTTCCACCGCCTCCAGCCGCGCGCTGATCTTCCCATCCGGGAACCGCGCTTCGAAAGGAGCAGGCATCGCCGTCTCCAGCACCACTCCATCCACGCTCACCGTCCAATCCGAAGCCCGATGCGCACGAAACGAAAACTCCTCCAACTCCACCTGCGGCAATACCCGCCGCAATTGATCCCGCAACGCCGCCGCCGAGGCATGCTCCGCCACCGAGCCGCCAATCCGTCCCCAAATCTTCGATCGCCGATCCCGCTCGGCAATCGCCGTATGCACCGCCGCGATCTCCTTCAATCGCAACTCCCCGGAGGGAGCCATCGCCGCCAATAGAAGATCGCGCCGTCTCATTGAATCGCGCACGAGTCTATCACACCCGCAACCGCACGAAGCGCGACCGCGTCACACACAACAAGCATGCACCGCAGAGTCTTCCTTGCATCCATCACCGGCGCGGCGTTCGCCAAAAACTGGGAGCAACCCGCCTACCCCAACTGGTCCCGCGAGTTCGTCGACAAGATGCTCACCGACTCCCCGTGGGCCCATCCGCTGACAGCCCCATTCATTCTCCCCAACGCCGCTCCCTTCCAAAGCAGCTTCAGCCAAATCGGTCTACCCGGCGGCATCGGCCTCCCCCGCATACCCGGAGTCGGCCTACCCAGAGGCTCCGATCGCCGCTTCCCGATCCCCACCGGCCGAGGCGACGGGCGCACAAGCACCGGAGTGAAAACCGAAGCCTATCTCATCATCCGCTGGTCCAGCGCCCTCCCCATTCGCCAAGCCCTGGCCATCGAAGAACGAACCGGCGAAGTCGCACCGCCCTCGAAAGACTACCTCATCCACATCGCCGGCATCCCCACCGTCCTAGCCAGTGAAAGCACCGCACCCATCGAAAAAAAGCTTCTCAAAACAGCCACCCTCTCCATCAGAGGCCGCCGCAGCCTCCACGCGACCAATGTAGAAATCCCCGAACACGGCACCCACCTCATGGCAACCCTGCATTTCCCCAGATTTGAAGACCTCACCACAACTGACGGCATCATCGAAATCCAAGCCGAAGCCGGACCCATCAAAATCCAGCACCAATTCAAACTGAAGCCCATGGTCTACCACGGCAACCTCGAACTGTAGACCTGATACAATCCCTTTCCATGGCCGCTGTATCCGCTCCTCCCTCCGAACGGACGCGTTCCGCATCCTCACAACCCACCACCCCAACCAGCGCCGCCGAGCGCCTGCTTTCCCTCGATGTCTTCCGTGGACTGACGATGCTCCTCCTCATCTCCCACGGCTTCGGCATCCATGAAGCATTCAAGAACAACGCATCCCTGGCATGGCTCGCCGATCAGTTCGAACACCGTGCCTGGGCCGGATGCACCCTCTGGGATCTCATCCAACCCGCCTTCACCTTCATCGTCGGCGTCGCTATCCCGCTCTCCACGGCCCGCCGCATGGCGCAAGGCGCAACCCGCTCCGAACTCTTCCGCCACGTCCTCTGGCGCGCCGCCTTCTTGATCGTCCTCTCCAATCTCCTCTCCAACTGGAACACCACCCAGGGCCTCAAATTTCAGCTCATCAACGTCCTCTGCCAGATTGCCCTCGGCTACGTCGTCTGCTTCGCCGTCATGCAACTCCCCTTCCGCATGCAAGCCCTCACCGCCGCCGGCCTGATGGTGCTCCACCACGCCCTGTTCTATGTCTTCCCAGGCCCCGATGGCCCCTTCTCCCAATCCGGCAACATCGGCGCGGTACTCGATGCCAAACTCCTCGGCTACAACTACTCGGGCTACTACACCACTCTCAACTTCCTCGGCAACGGCATCACCATCCTCTTCGGAGTCTGGACCGGCATGCTCCTCGCCCACTACCGCGAGCACGCCCAACGTCTCAAAGTCCTCCTCGCCTGCTCCGCCTCCGCCTTCGCTCTCGGCCTGCTGCTTGCCAACTGGATCCCCATGGTCAAGCGCCTCTGGCTCGGCTCCTTCACCTTCTTCAGCGCCGGCTGGGTGCTGCTTGCCTTCGCCACCTGCTACTGGCTGATCGAATGCAAAGGCTGGCGCAAAGCCACATTCCCCGCCGTCGTCGTCGGAATGAACTGCATCTTCATCTACAGCTTTTCGCAAGTGCTCCGAGGCTGGCTCGCCCGCGGAGTCGGCAATTTCACCGGTAAATTCGCCTTCCTCGGCGATGCCGGAGCCATCCCGCTCAACCTCGTCGTGATGGCCATTATGTGGTATCTCTGCTACTGGCTCTATCAACGAAAGATCTTCTTCAAGATCTAAGCCAGATCCACCGCAATCACCTCGTGGATGCCGACCGCCGGCACCTCCACAACAACCGCACCACTCTGCATATTCCACCGCGGTGAGCCTCCGCTCACCAGGAACTGCACCTTCACCACTCGCCGGCCCGCGGGCACGCGTATCCGCACCTTCTGCGGAGGCGACGGCAGTATCTCCCGCACCGGCCCCTTCATCATCATCGGATTCGTCAAATTCACCAGATGCGCCGTCATCGAATCCTTCTGCATCCACAGCGAAACATCTATGACACCCCGGCCCTCTACCTGCAACGGCTGCTCCTCGCCTTGCGCCCAGGCGACAGCATTCCACAGCAGCCGCAAATGGTCCCCACTCAGCACCTCCCAAAACGTGCGATCAAGATCAAACGGAAAATACACCACCCGCCCCTTGCCCCATTCCCGCGCATACACGCCCGGAACATTCGTCCTCGGCACTCGCGGGAACACTTGCTCCATCGGCAAATCCGGAAACGACGGCAGCAGCGTCAACGGCGAATACAAGGGCTGTGAAACAGGCCGCACATGCACCCAATTCGCCCCATTGATAATCCGCGATGCCCCCTCCAGCCCGCGCACAATCGGATGATATTGCCCCGAAGCCGGATCCTTCTCAATATGCAAATACGAATTCCGCACATCCCGATCCACACGCCCATCGAACGACGCCCCAAACAAGTCCGCCAGCCCGAAGTCCTTCCGCCTCACGCCCCATTCATCGTAGAGCGACGTCTCATGTGTTGCCACCAGATTCCCCCCGCCCGCCACAAACGCCCGCAACTGCGCGCACTGCGCCTCCGACAACGCCGCGATATTCGGCAGAATCAACGTCCGATAGCGCCCGACGCTACCCGCATCCAGCATGCGGTCATGCACCATATCGAACGGCACACGCCCTTCCAGCAACGCCTGATAAAACCCCAGCGTATGATCTTCCACCATCGCCCGAGCCCGAGCCCCACCGTAATGCGTCGCCGTCTGTTGCGAATACACCATCCCCACCCGAGCCAGTGATCGTTCATTCCGTAAATAGCGCTCGTTCCGGTAATGCCACCCGTAAATGTCCTCCACCACCTGTAGCCAGCGCCGATCCACCACCTTGCCGTTGAACTTCGTAAACCACGGCCGCAGATTATGAGCGATGCCATCGGCCACCCACAACCGGATCTCCTCCCCGTTCTGCACCGAATCCTTCCACCGATACTGCTCCTCCACCCCGACACTGA
Organism: uncultured Acidobacteriota bacterium; assembly: GCA_937952345.1. Classification (GTDB taxonomy): domain Bacteria; phylum Acidobacteriota; class Terriglobia; order Bryobacterales; family Bryobacteraceae; genus CADEFT01. The sequence continues at coordinate 11,299 of CALFYN010000579.1, read as the reverse complement.
AAATCCCCACAATCGCCTTCCGCCCCAGCGTCGCTCCGTACTCCTTCCCGTTCTTCCCGTTCGCCCACGGGGCCATCAAACCATGCCGCGCCTGCCGGTCCGCGAACAGCGTCGGTGCCAGTTCTCCAATTGTCTTCATATCCAGATCACTCAACGCGCCCCCGCCCGCATTGGCGATATACGACGCGCCAGGGTTGATCTTCTTGATCTCCCCATCCCACAGCCGCCACAGCTCAAACAGCCGTGCCTGCCGCCACACCGAATACTGCTGCCGCGCCCGATCCCGCGGTTCCGCCGTGCGCGGCAAATCCAATCCACAAAACTTGCGAAAGTTCGCCACGCAATGCTCGCAATAACACATCCCCGACCCGCTCCAGCGATTGCTGAAAATCCCATCTACCTTGTACATCTGCACAATCTCCCGAGTCACTGCCGTCATGAACTCGAAGTTGTACGGACCCAGCGCGCATGTCACCCACAGCTCCCGATCAGCCCAATGCCGCCGCTTCTTGCCTTGCGCATCCACCGCAATCCAATCCGGATGCGCATCGTACACATCCTGATGCGCCGCGTGCGGATCCGTGCGCGCCACCACATTCATCCCCAATTTCCGGCAGCCCTGCACCAATTCTCCGAAACTGTCCCGATTCCCCAGCCACTTGCTCCGGTAATGCAGCGGCACCTTTGTCGGGTAATACGCCACGCACCCGCCCGCCGACAAACACGCCGCATCCGAATGTGTCCGCCGGAAATATTCCAGCCAAAACTGCGGATCGTAATTCCCCGGATCATCTTCCACCAGCGTCAACTGCGCCCACCGCATCGGCCGGTCATACCAGCCTCCGTTCGATTGCGCGGGCATCATCGCCGCGGGCAGTGTGAGAAACTCTCTTCGCGTAGGCATGGCCGTTAAGCCAAACCTACCACGTGTAATGCACCGTGTACGTCAGCACCTGCTCCTGATCCGCCCCCAATCGCACAACGAACTCCGCTGTCTGGCTCTCCGTCTTTTTGTGCGGCAGCGTCTGCGCCGTCAACCGCCAGTTCACCCACCGGTACATGTGCTCCACCACGCGCACCTCCACCGGCTCACTCTTCCGATTGCGCACACGAATCTCGAACGTCTCATCCAGCCAGTTCTTGTTGTGGTCAATCTGAAAATTCGTCCGCTTTCGTTCCCCCACGATATCGAACGCGTCGCCCGTGTACACGCGCAGCTTCTCATTGCGCGCCGTATGGTCGATATTGTTCTCCCCCGTGAACTCCATCGCGCCGCCCACATCCCGCCGGTAGAAGCGCACCCGCCCGCGCGGCAGCGCGATGCCCAGCCCGTTCTCCGCCGTATTCGCAAACTCGCGCATCACCCATACCTTCGCGTTCGATTGCGTCCCATATTCCGGCTGATTCCGCACCGTCGCCGCATCCCATCCGTAGTAGCGCCGGTCGATTTTCGCCCCGTCATAAACATAGATCCGCTTCGCCTGCACATTCGCCGCGCGCACAAATTCCACCTGCTTGCTCTCCCGGTCATGCAGCGTCGTCTCCAGCGGCAGCGTGTAGAGGTGATACTCATCGAAACTGCGCTCCGTCACCTGAGGCGCAGCCGCCTCGCGCGCCATCCGAACCTCATCCGCCATCGCCCGTTGATACAGCGCCCCCACTGGCTGAATCTTGTTCACATCCCCCGCCACCAGTTTGATCCGCGCATTCTCGAAATCCTTGCCGCTCTGGTTGTCCATCGTGATCCACCCCACCACGTCCAACCGGTCCCCGGTCTCACCTGCCACCATGTTGTAATCCGCCTTCCACCGCATGCCACCCGAAACATAACTCAGCTCCGCTTCCAACCGCGCCGCGCGCTCCGCGTGAATCCTCCAGTCGAGAGTCGGCTTCAAGATCGCATCCGCCGCCAGCGCCGGAAACACCGGCCTTCCCGGCAACGAAAACAGCAACCTCCCGGCCACCTCCACAATGGGCTGCGCACTGCCGCCCTGCGCATAGGCCATCTGCGTGTACCCATAATTCGCCCCGTACTGCTGCATCGCCCGCTGATGCGGCACATACCCGCTGCGAATCACCTTGCCCTTGATGATCCTCTTCTCGCCGGTCACCGGAGCCGTCGTTTCAAACTCCAGTTCCTTCCCTTCAAACAGATTCAGCAGCAGCCCTTCCGAAATCGGCTCCGCCCGAAAATTCTGCTCCAGCACCGAAAGCGCCACCTTGCCCGCCGGATCGCGCAGCATCACCGAATCCGGCTCCAGATGCACTGTCGCATTGGTGAACTGCACCACGTTCAAACCCTGCTGCAGTACCAGTGGAATGCTCTCCCGCACCACCGCGAAATTCTGGTTATAAATCGTGAGACTCGGCCCTGCCGCGAAAGCGCAGCCTGCCACCAGGAGAAATGCAAGAACTTGTTTCGGCTTCATGCCTCGTAATTCCCTCACGAGGCCGATCCTTTCACCTACCAGCGAAATTGCAGTGTGAATTGATACGTCCGCCCGTCATTCAGCGTATTTGTGATCGCGCCAAACGACGGCGAACTCAGGTCGAAATTCGGAGCCGCGAACTGCGGCGTGTTCGATAGATTGATCGACTCCGCGCGAAACGTAATCGCCCGCTCGCTGGCCACGGTCCACGTCCGCGACAACGACGCATTCACATTCGTGAACCCCGCGCGCCGGAACGTGCTCACACCCAGATTCCCCGCCAGATCCCCCACCGTCATGTTCCGGAACGCCGAACGCGGCAGCAGCGCCGTGGCCACGTCCGGATTCCCAATCGTGCGCCCCAAAATCGACGGGTCCACAATATGCGGCCGGTCCCCGTTCACTCCATCCACATTGCCGAACCCTGGCCCATCCGAACCCGAAATCACCGTGAACGGCATCCCCGTTTTCTTCAGCCACACCCCGCTGAACGCCCATCGTCCCAACACGCCCCGCATCGTCTTCCCGTGTGCCGCCAGCGAGGGCAACGCATAACGCACCCGTACCAGCGCCGCATGCGTTTGATCGAACACGCTGGGCCCCTTCAAATCTCCCGCCACATTGTTCTCCGTCTGGCTGTACCCCTGCCGCGCATCGTCTCCCGCCGCCGTATTCGTATACGCTGAGCCTGTGTCGATCGCCTTACTGAACCAGTACGAAGCATCCACCGTCACTCCGCGCCATTCCGGAATCACCAGCGTCGCCCGCGCCGCATCGAAATACGCACGTGACGAATTCACCACCGGCCGCACATCGAAATACCTCTCGTCTGGCCGCCGCACCGTCACCGTCGCCGTCGTCAACGGAACTCCCGGCACTTGCCGAGCCCGGTTCAGATGCCACAGCATCAGCAGTTTGTGCGTGCGTGATCCCACGTATCCCAACTGCAGCCGCCAACTGCTGTGCACCGGTGCCTCCCAACTGAAGTTGTACTGGTGCGAGTACGGCGCCTTCAGATCACGCGGCAGATCGTAAACCGCCGCCCGCCCGTTCGGATCGATCACCGCATCCCGCAGCGGGTTGATCAGAAACGGAGCCTGTGCCTCAATCTTCTGAAACTCCGGCGGATTCCATCGCAATTGCTGGAACGTCACCGCAAACAATTCCCCGTAGTGAATCCCATACGCCCCGCGCAGTACGCCGTACTTCGGCGGCAGCCGGTATGCGAACGAAAACGTCGGAGCCAGGTTGTTGCAGTCGCAATCGAACGGAATCTTCGTGCGCCCATTCACCTCGTACGGCGCAACCATCGGTTGCCACCGCAGTCCGAACTGCAGCGTCAGATTCGGGCGCGCCTGCCACGTATCCCCCGCAAACCAGTGCGTCTCCCAGCGCCGGAATCCGCGGTCCAACTCCCCAATCCCCGTCGAATAACGGCTCGGAATCCCCAGCCGGAAATTCGTAATCGCATCGCGCCCGAAATCGTTGCGGAAATAAAAATTCCCCCGGTTCGACGATGCCTCCCGCCCATTGAAGCGCAACCGGTCCGCCGCGCCGCCGAACGTCAAGCGATGCGCCCCGCGCCGGTGGCTCATCAGCCCCGCGTAGCGAAACCGGTTCTGTATCCGATCCAGCGGCACGTTCGAACTCGGCCCCAACGCCGTGAACGCCGTCCCAATCTGCACCTGCGGTCCCACCGCATTCGGTTCCGGCATCAGCAGCGACCGCAGCCGGTCGTACCCCACCGTGAAATCCCCTGTCGTATTCGCCGACCACGCCCGCGACCACGTCATCCGCGCCGTCTGCGACTTGATCGTCGTATCGGGATTCTGCCCGCCCACAAACTGAAACGCGTCTACATTCTGATTGGTCAACGCATGCCGCAGCGTGAACCGGTCTTTCGTTCCCCGCAATTGATCCAGCCGGAACGACGCCGTGTCCGTATTGATCCGCTGCGGCGCGTTCGTATTCAGCATCCGCCGGTCGATATCCGTGCGATTCGGAGCCACGTTCGGAAAAGCCCGCAGGTATCCTTCGATCACCGCGCGCACCTCCGGATCCACCGCCAGCACCGTCCGTTCCTCCGGCAGCGGAATCAGCACGTTTCCATTCACGTTTCCCCGGATCTTCTGCTGCGTCCCATCCACCGTCAGAAACGCCTTCCGCCACAAAGGCGCCGAAACATTCACGCCATAATTGTTTTCCCGCGCCGGCTGCACGCTGCCCACCTGAAAGAATGACCGCGCGCTGAACACGCTGTTCGTATGCGTCCAGAACACGTTCCCGTGCACCGCCGGATTCCCACGATTCGCCCCCACATGCAACACGCTGCTCCCCGCATTCCCAAACTCCGAACCGTAATAATTCCGCTGCGGCTGCATCTCGCTCACAATCGTTGCAGTCGTCCCCACCCGCACGTTCAATTCCTTCAGCGCATTGTTGTCGATCAAATTGAACTGCACGTTTTCATTGCGACGGCTCTCACCACCTTGGGTATTCGTGCGCCCCAGCAGATTCAAATTCGTCCGCGCTGCGTCAGCCGCCGGCGCAGCTACCGCAGGCTTCGCCGCGCTCGCCGCCGCGGGTTCCGGCGCCGACTTGCCGCTCTGCGCCCAAACGCACCACGCCCCCAGCAACACAAGCAAAATATGACGAGTCAGTGACAATCGAAGCAATATATCTTAGAGATACCATGGACAACCCCAAGAAGCTCCGAAGCGCCGAATGGTTCGACACTCCCGAATACTACTCCTTCTCCCGCAAAGCATGGCTGCGCAGCGAAGGTTTCGGCCGCCATGTCTTCGATGGCAAACCCATGATCGGCATCTGCAACTCCTGGAGCGAACTCAACAACTGCAACGCCCACCTACGCCAGGTCGCCGAAGCCGTCAAACGCGGCGTGTGGGCCGCCGGCGGAGTCCCCCTCGAATTTCCCACCATCTCCCTCGGCGAAATGTTCCTCCGTCCCACATCCATGATCTACCACAACATCATGGCCATGGATGTCGAAGAGTCCATCCGAGGCTATCCCATGGACGGCGTCGTCCTACTCTGCGGTTGCGACAAAACCACCCCCGCGCAACTCATGGGAGCCACCTCCGCCAACATCCCCTCCATCATGGTCACCGGCGGACCCATGCTCAGCGGCGAATGGCGCAACCGTAAAATCGGCGCTGGCACCGACGGCCGTAAGCTCTTCGACATGTACCGCTCCGGCAAGCTCACCGAAGAAGAGTGGGTCGAAGTCGAAGGCTGCATCGCCCGCAGCACCGGCCATTGCACCGTCATGGGCACCGCATCCACCATGGCCAGCGTCGTCGAAGCCCTCGGCATGACGCTCCCCGGATGCGCCGCCATTCCCGCCCCCGATTCCCGCCGCCTCGAAATCGCCGAGCGCAGCGGCCGCCGCATCGTCGAGATGGTCCACGAGGATCTGCGCCCCACGCGCATCCTCACCCGCCACGCCATTGAAAATGCCATCACCGTCAATATGGCCATCGGCGGCTCCACCAACGCCGTCGTCCATCTGCTCGCCATCGCCCGCCGCGCCGGCATCCCGCTCGAACTCGACGACTTCGATCACATCAGCCGCCGCACTCCCTTCCTAGTCAACGTCAAGCCCTCCGGCGAATACCTCATGGAAGAATTCTTCGCCGCCGGTGGAGTCCCCGCCGTCATGGCCCGCATCGAGGGCCTCCTCCATCGCGATTGCCTCACCGTCACCGGCCACTCCATCGGCCAAAACATTTCCGGCGCTCCTTGTTGGAACGACGAAGTCATCCGTCCGCTCCGCCAGCCACTCAGTGAGGAAGGCGGCACTGCCATCCTCCGCGGCAACCTCGCCCCCGATGGCGCGGTTGTCAAGCAGACCGCCGCCTCGCCGCATCTCATGCAACACCGCGGCCGAGCCTTCGTCTTCGACACCTACAAGCAGATGCTCGCCACCATCAACTCCCCCGATCTCCCCGTCGATGAGCACACCATCCTCGTCATGAAAAACTGCGGCCCCAAAGGCGGCCCCGGCTTCCCCGAATGGGGGCATATCCCCATGCCGAAAGTCCTCCTCGATCGCGGCGTGAAAGACATCGTCCGCATCTCCGACGCCCGCATGAGCGGCACCAGTTTCGGCACCGTCGTTCTTCACGTAGCCCCCGAATCGGCCATCGGCGGCCCGCTCGCCGCTGTCCAAACCGGCGACGAGATCACCCTCGATGTCCCGGCCCGCAATCTCCACCTGCATCTCAGCGCCGAAGAGCTCAACGCCCGCCTCCGCCAGTTCACCCCGCCGCCTCCACATTACACGCGCGGATACGGGAAACTGTTCTTAAGCCATGTTACGCAAGCGAACCTGGGTTGCGACTTTGATTTTCTGTGAGGCGCTCTTCCCGCAGCAGCCCGCCGAACCACCCAAACCCGACGCACCCGCGCGCCCCGTCTACACCTATTCCGGCAAACCGCTGAACGTCCAGTTCACCTGCAAAGACGAAGACATCATGGCCTTCGGTCTCACCTGCACCGAAGACGAACCCTGCGAAGTCTACCTCGAACTCGCCGCCCTCGAATCCGTCGGCGGCAAGGTCTTCGTCACCGGCAATCTCCACACCCGCGACGCCACCATGTGGAGCATCCTCCTCGGCAGCGAAGACGGCGGCAAAACCTGGACCGAACTCTACGACCGCATGCGCTCCACCGGCCTCGAACAGATTCAATTCATCGACTTCGAAATGGGCTGGATCGGCGGCCAGCTATTGCTCGCACTCCCCCGCGACCCGTTCTTCCTCATCACCGACGATGGCGGCAAAACCTGGCGCAAAAAGCCGCTCTATTCCGAAACCCGCGTCGGCGCAATCGAGCAATTCGTCTTCGACACCCGCACCACTGGCCAACTGCTGATCGACCGCACGCAAACCGGCGAATCCGGCGGCCGCCACGAATTCTACGAAACCAACTCCGGCGGCGATAGCTGGAGCCTCCGCCAGGTCAGCCCCAATCCCATCAAACTGCGCCGCCCGCGCACGCCCAACCCCGATTGGCGCATCCGTGCCGACGCCCGCACCAAATCCTTCGTCATCGAAAAACGCGGCGCCGGCGGATGGCAAACGTTCTCCTCCTTCTTAGTCAAAGCCGGCGAATGCAAACCCGCGCCGCTCACCTTCGCCGAACCTCCCTCCGAACCCGAGCCCGATCCCACCCAAGCGCCACCCGCGCCCACCGGCCCGCGCCGTCCGCCCACACTGAAGAAAAAGCCCTGATTCGCGCATGCAAATCCATCCCATCGATCTCGAATTATTCCGCCATCAACTCGTCTCCATCGCCGAAGAGATGGGCGCCGTCCTCCGCAAAACATCGTATTCCGCCAACATCAAAGAACGCCGCGATTACTCCTGCGCCGTCTACACCGCCTCCGGCGACACGGTGGCCATGGGCGATCACATGCCCGTCCACCTCGGCGCGATGCCTCTCTCCGTCCGCGCCGTCACCGATGCCTTCACCCTCCGCCCCGGCGACGTCGCCATCGTCAACGATCCCTTCCAGGGCGGCACCCACCTCCCCGACATTACCGCGGTAATGCCCGTCTATCTCGCGAAGGCAACCAAGCCCTCCTTCTACGTCGCCAATCGAGCCCATCACGCCGACGTCGGCGGCATGAGCCCCGGCTCCATGCCCATGGCCCGCGAGATCTATCAGGAAGGCCTGCGCCTGCCCCCCATCCTTCTCGTGCGCAAAGGCAAAGTCGATCGCGAACTCCTCCGCCTCATCCTCGCCAACGTGCGCACACCCGTCGAACGTGAGGGCGACATCCTCGCCCAATGGATGTCGCTACAACGTGGCGAACAGCGTCTCCGCGCCTTGCACCACAAGCACGGCAAGCGCCTCACCCCCTTGCTCAACGCCCTCCTCGATTACAGCGAGCGCATGATGCGCGCCGCCATTCGCACACTCCCCGACGGCCAATACCGCTTCGAAGACTCGCTCGATTCCGACGGCCTCACCCCCAACCCCGTCCACATCCGCGTCCGCATCTCGATCCAACAAGGCGAAGCCACCATCGACTTCACCGGCTCCGATCCCCAAGCCGCCGGACCCGTCAACGCCAACTACGCCATCGCCCTCGCCGCCTCCATGTACGTCTTCCGCTGCCTCATCCGCGAAGACGTCCCGTTCACCTCTGGCCTCATGCGCCCCATCCATCTCATCGCGCCCGAAGGCACCGTGGTCAACGCCCAAGCCCCCGCCGCCATGGCCGCCGGCAACGTCGAAACCTCGCAGCGCATCACCGACGTCCTTCTCGGAGCACTCGCCCAGGCCGCCCCGCAACGCATGCCCGCCGCCAGTTCCGGCACCATGAACAATCTCAGCTTCGGAGGCTTCGACCCCTTCCGCCACCGCGCTTTCGCCTATTACGAAACCATCGCCGGAGGCATGGGAGCCAACGCCAACAACGACGGCCTCAGCGCCACCCACACCCACATGACCAACAGTTGGAACACGCCCGTCGAAGCCTTCGAGCATCTCTACCCGCTACGCATCAAAAGCTACCGCATCCGCCACGGATCATCCGGCCAGGGCCTCCACACAGGTGGGGAAGGCATCCAGCGCGAATACGAGTTCCTCACCCCCGCCGACGTCACCATCCTTTCTGACCGCCGCGCCAAAGGCCCCTACGGCCTCCACGGCGGAACACCCGGCAAGCCCGGCGCAAACACACTCCTCCGCGGCCGCAAAGCAGAACCCCTCCCCGCCAAAACTAACTTCCCCGTCCAACCCGGCGACATCCTCCGCATCGAAACCCCTGGAGGCGGCGGCTGGGGCGAAGTAAAATAAGAGTCTATGAACGACGAGGCAATCCAACCCGACTCCGTAGCTGACGACGAATCCATCCCTCTTCCGCCGCCGAGTTTTGAATTCCTCACTCTCTCCTTCAAAACGCAGGCCGAGATGCACATGGGGCTCCTCCACTTCGGCGACGAGGCCGACCGCCCCAAGCCCAATAAGCGTCTGGCGCGCCACACCATCGACATGCTGGCCATGCTCCAGTCCAAAACCAAGGGCAATCTCTCGCTCGAAGAACAGCGCCTGATCGACAATTCGCTCACCGAACTCCGCTTCCGGTTCGTGCAGCAGTTCAACGAAACGAAGTCTTGATGGAGGCGGATCGCGGCGGCCTGCAAGTAATCGTGCTGGGCTCAGGCACCAGCGCCGGCATCCCCACCATCGGTTGCCATTGCAAAGTCTGTACCTCCGATGACCCGCGCGACATGCGTCTGCGCCCGTCCATTGCCCTGCGCATCAACGGGCGCACCATCGTCATCGACACTTCACCCGATTTCCGCACGCAGGTGCTCCGCGCCAAGCTCAATCGCCTCGACGCCGTCCTCTTCACTCACGCCCACGCCGACCACATCATGGGCCTCGACGACACCCGCCCCTTCAACTTCCGCCAGAGCGGCGAAATCCCCATCTACGGCTCCGAGGAAACCATCGCCGTCATCCAGCGCGTCTTCGCCTACATCTTCTCCGATGAGGAGAACGAAAGCTGGGTGCCGAAGATCAAAGCTCACACCTTCGGCCCCGAAGAAGAACTCGATGTGCTCGGCCTCAAGGTCATGCCCATCCGCGTCTGGCACGGCAAGGGAACCGTCTACGGCTACCGCATCGGATCCTTCGCCTACCTCACCGACCACAGCGACATCCCCGAAGAATCGCTCGCCAAACTCGAAGGGCTCGACACCCTGTTCCTCGATGCCCTTCGCCACAAGCCGCACCCCACGCATTCCACCGTGCAGCGCTCGCTCCAATATGTGGAACGCCTGAAACCCAGGCGCGCTTTCTTCACTCATCTCTCCCACGATCTGCTCCACGCCCGCACCGAAGAGCTTCTTCCGCCACACGTGCGCCTCGCCTACGACGGACTCACGCTCGAAATAGGAGACGCCCTCTAGCATGCGCGTCTATCGCAGTCTCCCGGAGGCGCGCGGCAACTTCGGACCCTCCGCCCTCAGCATCGGCAACTTCGACGGAGTCCATCTCGGTCACCAGGCTCTGTTCGCCAAGGTGCGCGCCATCGCGCAACAACGCCAATTGCGCCCGTCCGTGCTCACCTTCACCCCGCACCCTGCGCAAGTCGTCGCGCCCCACCGCGCCCCCAAACTCCTCAGCACCGTCGAACAGCGCTGCCAGTGGATGCAGCAGGCCGGTATCGGACAGGTGCTCATTCTCCCCTTCGACCGCGAACTCGCCTCCAAAACCCCCGAAGATTTCGTCGAACATATCCTCGTCGAAGCGCTCGGTGTCAAAGCCGCCTTCATCGGCCAGAACTTCCACTTCGGCCACAAGCAGGCAGGCAACGCCGCGCTCCTCGAACAACTCGGCGTCCAATACGGATTCGAAGCCCACGGGCTGGAGCCCATCTCCTGGCGCGGCCATCTCATCTCCAGCAGCGAAATCCGCCGCCTTGTGCAATCGGGCGAAGTCATGAAAGCCGCACGAATGCTCGGCCGCTGCTACGCACTCGAAGGCGCGGTCGTGCGCGGCCACGGCATCGGTTCCCGTCAAACCGTCCCTACTCTCAATCTCTCCACCACCGCCGAAGTCCTCCCCGCCGAAGGGGTCTACATCACCCAGACCGAATGCCTCGACACCGGCCGCCAGTGGCGATCGATTTCGAACATCGGCTTCCGCCCCACCTTCGCGGGCGATGCGCGCGCCATCGAAACCTACCTCCTCGATCCCCTCGACACAGCCCCCCAAACCATCCGCGTCTCCTTCGCCCACCGCCTCCGCGAAGAGCGCCGCTTCGATTCCCCCGCATTACTGAAATTGCAGATTCTACACGATGTTTCCCGCGCCAACGCATGGCACCGCCGCTA
>CALFYN010000578.1 GCA_937952345.1 uncultured Acidobacteriota bacterium | reverse complement strand
GTTTCGATCCGCGAGCGGAAAGCCGTTGCGATCTTCAAAGAACGTCCACGCGGCGCGAAACTGATTGACGGTCGATGGACTGAAGGTGTGCGACTCCTGTACGGTCAGGCTCACCGCCTTCGAGTTTTGCCGGCCTCCGGTCAATGCGATGCCGGACGGAGACAGCGTTTCGCCCTTGCTATAAGACAACCGGCCGAAGATGGAGTCGCGTGATCCGATCTGGTGATCGACGCGTGTATGGAACTGGTTGGAATCCGACTGTCCGGATGCGCTCACGACGTAATTGAATCCACCCGACCCCGGAGCGTTCGCAGACGGATAATACTGCAGCGCGGCGTTCCCCATGCGCCCGAAACGTGCTTTAGGAATAATGTTTCCCGCAAATGCCTGCCGCGTGTTCGCCGCCGCGTTATAGGTGGCTGGATCGAAGACCGGCTGGCCTTCGGTGAAGTTGCCGTCCCGCTGCAGTGCCGTCGGCACGCTGCGGAACAGAGTGTTGGCGCGCCGCGTGCGCAGCCCTTCGAAATTCGCCATGAAGAACGTCTTGTTGCGCAGGATCGGCCCGCTCACCACCGCACCGAATTGATTGCGGCGCAACGGATCCACGCGCGGCGAAAAGAAGCTGCGTGCATCGAGCTTGTTGTTGCGGATGAACTCGAACAACGTGCCGTGGAAATCGTTGGTGCCCGACCGTAACGTCAGATTGATGCCCGCCGGGCTGCGCCCGAATTCCGCGGCAAAGTCGTTCTGTTGAATCTTAAACTCCTGGATGGCTTCGATGGACGGGGAGAACGCGGGCTTTCCGCTGGTCTCGGTGCGTGTATCCACACCATCAAAGTAGAAGCCGATCTGGTTGGCGCGCTGCCCGTTGATCGCAAGTCCGTTGCTCTGGCTCGTCGTGCCCAGTTCGGTAACGCCCGGTACCAGTTTCGCCAGATCCAGGAAATTTCGGCCGTTCAGCGGCAGTTCCACCACTTCACGTTGCCCGATGACCTGTCCCACTTCGGCGCTGCGCTGATCGAGCACCGGAGTGATGGCGGCCACTTCCACCGTCGTGCTGGTCTCCCCGACGTCGAGATGTACGTCATGTGTCACTTGTTGGGAAACCTGCACTTCCATCTTGTGTGCGGCGTAGGTCTTGAACCCCTGCATTTCCACTCGCACGGTATAGAATCCCGGCTGCACCAAAGGAAACAGGTAAGCGCCGGAGGCATCCGTGGTGGCGACCCGTTCCCGGCTGGTGCCTTCATTCAGCAGCGTGACCTTCGCCGCCGCGATCACCGCTCCCGTGGAATCCGTTACCTGTCCGGCAATGCTGCCGGTGGACACCTGGCCGTGCAGCGGGATCAGCGTGACAAGCGCCGCGGCCATCAGCCGCAACAGAGATGGACGCACTTGGTTCATCGAAGCACCTCGAAGATTGGAATAGCCCTTGTGAGCGGAATCTATGCAGGGTTGTTTATCGCAGCCGCGCTTGGGAGGGAATACAGAGTGTGAGCCGTGCCATCCGTCTCACTGAGCGATACGCCGAAACCGCCAAACAGGCCTGATTTCGCGATAAGCGCGAATGTCCCACTCCCAGAGCGCCATCACTATGTATCACCAGGCGAGACCAATTCACCCAATCAAGGGCGTGGCGAGAAACTGCGGCATCACTCTGTCCAGCGGATACACACGGTCTACGTTCACTTTGGTGATCAGCTCATGCTTGGCAAAAACCGCGGGAGGAACCGTGCGGCCCGCCAGGATGGACTCGGCCAGGCGGATCACTTCGTCACCGTAACGTTCCGGAAAATAAGCAACCGATCCCACCAGCGGACTGCCTTTGCGGCGCATCTCCACGCGCGCCTCGAGCGTGGCGTTTGCCCCATCACGGCGCAATCCCGGGCGCGGCCTGCTTCTTCAAACGCGCGAATCGCGCCCAGCGCCATCCGATCGTTGCCCGCCAGCACCACCGTTCGCCGCGGCGGAGCGTGCCGCAACCTCCGCCGCACTGCCTCCAGCGTCTTCTCAAGCGAGCCACGTCCGTCCATCTCCGTCGTCTCCACTTGTTCCACGGATGACAACGATTCGCGCAATCCAGCAAGCATGCCGCTCACACGTAGTTTGACCAGCGGACCCGCCACCTCTTCCTCAATCAACAGTATGGAGGCGATCTCGCCTTTCCAGTTGTCCTTCACCCAACGCCCCATGGCGCGCCCGCCGATCAGTCCGGCCTGATAGTTGTTGGCGCCGAAGAATGTCGCACCGGGGTGAGGAATCTCAATGGCGATGACAGGAATCCCCGCCTCCACGAATCGTGACGCAATCACCGGTGCAAGGCGCTCGTGACTCTGAAATTCGACGACCAGATCCACGCCTTCCCGCACTAAAGACTCCGCGTTGCGCAACGCCGTGCGCGGACTGCGGTGGCTGCTGACCGTCACCAGTTCGATGCCGGCCTCCGCGGCGGCGCGCTGCACGCTCTCCGTCACGGCTTTTGAAAACGGCGTATCCACGCCGCGCGTGGCAAACCCTATTCTGTAACGGCGGCGATTCGGAACCCGCACGGCGCTGCGAAACCGCGCATCGCCGACTCGTTCCATCAGCCCCTCCCGTGCCAGCGTGCGCAGCAGGCGCGCTGCCGTCGCTTTGTGCAAGCCAGTACGCTCGACGAAGTCGCGCAGGCGCAGCACTTCATCGTCCTGGCGAAAGCACTTCAGCAGCCGGCAGGCACGCTCCACGGCTTGCACTCCATCGGACTCCGTCTCATGATGCGATACGGCTGGTTTGCGGCCACGATGCCGCACTCCACTGGATTCGGCCATTCCACCCACCTTTCGTCTCGCTCCATGATACAGGATGGCAGATGAGCCAGGGGCTTGACGCGAGCGCCGCATCGCGTCGAAATGAAAGCCATGACACGCCTCGTCCGCCGCGTACTGCCGGCTGCCCTGCTGCCGCTGGCGCTGTTTCTCTCCGGCCAGGGCAGTGACCCGCTGGAGCAGGGCTTCCGGGAGCCCCCCATGAGCGCGCGACCCAGTTTCTATTTCCTGCTGCTCAACGGCTACCTGAATCGCGGTTATCTGGAACAGGAACTGCGCCACTATCGAGAGGCGGGCTTCGGTGGACTCTGCCTCTTCGACATGGGTGCGCGCGGCGACAAGAGCGCACAACCGCCGGCGGGCCCACCCTTCCTCGGCAAAGAGTCCGCCGAAGATATCGCACATGTCATCCGCACCGCCGCCAAACTCGGCATGGACGTGGATCTCTCCGTCAGCAGCAGTTGGGACATGGGCGCGAGTTGGGTGAAGCCGGAGGAAGCCAGCATGACCCTGCTCACCTCGCACATCGACATCGACGGCGCACGGCAGATCGACCAACAACTCCCCCTCCCTGCTCTTCCAGCGGAGACACCCAAAGGCTCCGATGGCCAGCCCCTGTTTCGCAAGGAAATCGCCACCCTCGCCATTCCCGACCCGAAAGCGCTCGAAGGCTATTCCTTCGTGCTGCAACTGGAGCCGCCGTGGCCACGCCAGATTGAGCGCATCGTATTGTTCAACACCAACAGTGGTGAAACCGAGAACCACTACGCGAAAGATTTCACCGTCAGCGTTTCGCAGACCACCGCGGACGCACTGGCTTTTCGTCAAGTCGTCAGCGGGTCTCTGGCGCCGCGCGAAGGAGCGCAACCCTACACGTTCGCGCCAACACCCGCCCGATACGTGAAGCTCACGCTGCGCAACGGACACAACACCCAATCGGGCAAGCTGCAACTCGGCGAGTTTCAGGTTTGGTCCACGGACCAGCGCAATGTCGCCATCTCGCATCGCGTCAACCGCATGATCGACGGCGCGGAAATCGTGCGTCAGCCTGCGTCGCTCGGGCAGTTGGGTAATTGGGCCGCGGCAAATATCCACGACAACGTGCTGAGCGGCCCGCGCGGCAGTTGGGCATCGGGCCCCGCGCCGCTACGCATTGATCGTGCCGGCGAAGTGCGCGACATCAGCCGGCACGTCGATGCATCGGGCAGGCTGCGCTGGAACGCACCCGCCGGGCGTTGGCGCATCATTCGATATCTCGCGGTAAACACCGGCGAGAGACTGAAGGTGCCCAGCCCGCAGTCCGACGGCCTCGCCACCGACCATTTCAACGAACAGGCCACCGTGAACTACATCAGCGAAGTCATCCGCCGCCTCCAGCCCGCCGTTGGCGACCTGCGCACCTCGGCGCTGAAGGAGTTGTACCTCGCCAGCTACGAAGTGCGCGGGCAGGTCTGGACGCCATCGTTCCTCGACGAATTCCGCAAGCGGCGTGGATACGATCTCACCCCGTACTTGCCCGCGCTCACCGGCGGGCAGATTGAGAGCGAAGACACCACCGAGCGCGTGCTCTACGATTACCGCAAAACGCAGGGCGAACTCCTGGTGGACAACTACTATCGCGCAGCGGTGCGCACCGCGGCAAAAGCGGGACTCGGCGTGGAGTCGGAAGCAGGCGGCCCCGGCCCGCCCATCCACCAGGTGCCTGTCGATGCCTTGCTCGCCAACAGCGCTGTCACATCCGTGCGCGGCGAGTTCTGGCCCTACCGGCAAAACGCCGGAGCGATGTGGGTGGTGAAGGAAACAGCCGCCGCGGCCCACATCTACGGCAAGCCCATTGTCAGCATGGAGGCGTTCACTTCCAGCTATCACTGGTACGAAGGGCCGCAGGATCTGAAAGCCTCCGCGGACCGCGCCTTCGCCGAAGGAATGAACCACGTCGTGTGGCACACCGCATCGCATCAGCCGCCAGAAGCAGGCAAGCCCGGATGGGTATACTACGCCGGGACGCATCTGACGCCGAACGTCGTCTGGTGGCCGCTGGCGCGGCCATTCCTCGACTACCTGGCGCGTGCGTCCTTTCTGCTGCGGCAAGGGCTGCCGGTCAGCGATGTGCTCCACTACTACGGCGATCAGGGCTACAACTTCGTCCCACCCAAGCATGTCGATCCTTCGCTTGGCTTTGGCTTCGATTACGACGTGACGAACGCCGACGCGCTGATTCACCGGCTGACATTCAAAGACGGCCGCCTCACGCTGCCGGAAGGCACGCGCTACGCCGTGTTGGCGCTGCCCGATCGCGCAGACATCGATGTGGAAGCATTACGCAAACTCGCCACACTCGTCGAGCAAGGAGCCACTGTCGTTGGTCCCAAGCCCTCGCGATCCACCGGCTACAGCGATCATTCCAATCGCGACCAGCAGGTCCGCGACATTGCCAATCGCCTCTGGGGAAGCGCATCGACAGCCAGCGGCGAACACGCCTTCGGCAAAGGCCGCGTCATTTGGGGCCGTGCCTTGCGCGACGTTCTCACTTCCATGGGCGTCACTCCCGACCTGCAGTTCTCCGGCGATGCGGCAAACATCGACTTCGTCCACCGCCGCACGAACACCGCCGACATTTACTTCGTTCGCAACAAATCCAAGCAGTGGATCGAAGGCGAGGCGACCTTCCGCGTCAGTGGCCGGCAGCCCGAGATTTGGGATGCCGCCACCGGCGCCATGGAACCGCGTAGCGGCACGAAACTGAGCCTCCGCCTCGCTCCCGACGGCTCAACCTTCGTCGTCTTTCGCAACAAAGCCGCGGCACCGCGATCCACACCACCACCCGCTACCACAGTCGATCTCAATGGTCCATGGGAGGTGCACTTCGCACCCAATCTCGGAGCACCCGAACAGGCAACATTCCCCCAACTCATCTCCTGGACGCAGCACACCAACGACGGCATCCGCTACTACTCCGGCATCGCCGAATACCGCAAGCAATGGATCATGCCGCAAACCAGCGCCCGCCACTTCACGCTCGACCTCGGCGATCTCTGGGCGGTGGCCGAGGTCATTGTCAACGGCAAGCAGCCGAAAATCGCATGGCAACGCCCGTTCACTGTTGACATCACCGCGGACGTGCACCCCGGCGCGAACGACATCCGCATCCGCGTAGCCAACAACTGGGTGAACCGGCTGGTGGGCGATGCAAGGGGCGCAGGTCCGCAAATCACCCGGACAAACGTGACCACCAACTCGCCCTCCGGAACACCATGGGCAAAAGTCGAACCACGCGCATCCGGCCTTTTCGGACCCGTGCGCATCTCGATGCGTTAGCCGTTTTTCCGCGGAGTGATTTGTGGCGTGACCCGCCGGCCGGCGTACGGGAAGCGCCGGTCCATCAACGCCCAATCCATCTCCAGCCCCAGGCCCGGCTTATCCGCGGGCTGCACACCGCCTCCCGATTGCGTGGGAAACGTGCCCCGCGTCAATTCCGTGAACAGCGCCTCGCTGCCCCCGTCCCACTCCTGCGCCAGAAAGTTGCGAACGGGCATCATCGCCTGCAACGAAGCCACGTGCGCCACCGGACCGTACCACATATGAGGCGCCATCTCGCCTCCATAGATTTCGCAAAGCGCCGAAATCTTGCGCAGTTCGGTGATGCCGCCGCAATGCACCACATCCGGCTGCAGAATGCGCGCGCCCCGGGCATCCAGCAACGCCTTGAAATCGTAACGTGTCAGCAGCCCTTCCCCGCCGGCAAGCGGCACCGGACTGCGCGCCGCCACCTCGCCCAGCGTCTGCGGATTCTCCCGCAACACCGGCTCCTCGATGAACCACGGCCGGTAAGGCGCAACGGCCTCAGCGAACGCAATCGCAGAACGCACCGTAAATGTTTCAAACATTTCCAGTGCGATCTCGAAGTCCGGGCCCCCGGCCTTGCGAACGGAGGCGATATCGGCCACCGTGCGCCGGATGCGCTCCTGCTCATTGCCGTGGCGCGGCACCACCCATTTCACCGCCGTCCACCCCTTCGCCTTCGATTGCGCGGTCCAATCCGCCCATCCGGCTTCCGTACGCGATTGCACTCCGTGATCCCAATGGCTGTAATAGGCACGCAGCCGTTTCGCCTCCGCCGCGCCCAGCAGCCGCCACACCGGCTCTTGCAGCCGCTTCCCTTCCAGATCCCAAAGCGCGATGTCCACCGCCGCCAGCGCCGTCATCAATACTGACCCATCCCGCCAGCGCGAAAGCTGATGATAGATGCGGTTCCAGTGATCCTCCACGCCCGAAGCAGGCTGCCCCACCAGATGCGGTTCCAGCCAGCGAATGGCCTGCTCCACTATCTCCACACGATACGGCAGCGACCCTTCCCCAAGCCCGATCAACCCGTTGTCGGTGATCACCTCCAGGAACAGGTAGTCGCGATTACCCAGCGTGTGTTTATGCGTGCGGAACGATGTGATCTTCGGAAGCGAGGCAGCGCGCGCCGCCAGCGCCGAGCAGCAGGCCAGGAACGCCCGCCGCGAAAACAAGCTACTTCTTGCCCCAGCCGTCGTAAACCTTTGCCGCATGATAGTTGCTGACTTTCGCCTCATTGCGAGCCACCTCATAATACACGGCGCGCAGCAATTGATCCTTGCGGTTGATCAACTGATCGCGAATGCTCTGCTGCACGCGCGGATCGGCAAGCTCGCGCTGGCCGGCAGGCTCCTTCGAAATCACCTTCAAAACACGATACCCCTCTTCTGTTTTGATCGGAGGAGATACCTGTCCCGGCGAAAGCGACATCACCATCTTCCGCAGATCGGGATTCGCCTTGTCGAGCGAGGACTCTCCGATGAACCCAAGATCGCCGCCGTTGGCAGCCGTGTTCGGATCTTCCGAGAAATTCTGCGCCAGCATCGCAAAATCCTCACCGCCCCGCGCCCGCGCCTCCAACGTGAGAATCTTCTTCCGCGCCTGCTCGTCGTTGGTCGCCTTATCGCCCTTCAGATTACGCACCGTCGGATCCGGCTTCGAAGTCACCAGCAGTTGCGCCAGGTGCACATGCGGCTCGGCCAGGTGGAAGCTGGCCTTGTTGGCGTTGTAGAAATCCGTCACTTCTTTATCAGTGATCGTGATCTTCGAAGTGATCTCCTTGTTAAACAGCTTCTGGATGCTCAAATCCCGGCGCAGTTGCGATTTCAAGTCGTCCACAGTCATGTTGCGCGCCTGCAGTTGCTTCTGAAACTCCTCCTGCGTGTAGGGAGTCTTCAACTCGTTGAACTTCGCCTCCACCTCTGAGTCGGTGGCCATCAGGTTCGACTTCTCGGCGCGCTGCAGCATGATCTCGTTGTCGATCATCGTCCGCAGCAGTTCCAGCTTCTGGTAGGTCACCTGATCTTCGCTCGGCTTCTCGCTCATGTTGCCGAACTGAAAGCGGTATTGCTTGTCGAGTTCGGCATAACTGATGGCGCGATCATTCACTTTCGCCGCGGTATCAGGAGGTGGAGCCTGCGTGCAGGCGGAGAGGAGAAGGAAAGCCGCGGCTGGGGCGACTCGGGTTGGCCGGATGCGCATGAGGATCTTATTTTACCGTATCGATGCATACCCGTGAACCGGACGCCGCACCGCGCACTATGCCAAAATAGAAAGTTCCCACCCGTCTATTAGGAACATTCATACAAGGTACTCTTATGTCAGAAATCACCAAAATTGTAGGCAGAGAAATTCTCGATTCGCGTGGCAACCCGACCGTCGAGGCCGATGTTTATCTGGCCGACGGCAGCATTGGCCGCGCCGCGGTTCCCTCCGGCGCATCCACCGGCGAGCATGAAGCCGTGGAGTTGCGCGACGGCGTGAAGAACCGCTACCTCGGCAAGGGCACGCAAAAAGCGGTGAAGAACATCAACGGCCCCATCGCCAAGGCGCTCGTCGGCCTCGACGCGGATGACCAGGCCGGCATCGACCAGGTCATGCTCGACCTCGACGGAAGCCCGAACAAGAAGAAACTCGGCGCGAACGCCATCCTCGCCGTGTCCATGGGCAATGCCAAGGCCGCTGCCGCTTCTCACCGGCTGCCTCTGTACCGCTATCTCGGCGGAGTGACAGGCAACGTGCTTCCCGTTCCGCTGATGAATATTCTCAACGGCGGCGCCCACGCCGACAACTCCGTCGACGTGCAGGAATTCATGATCGCCCCGCACGGCGCATCCAGCTTCGCCGAAGCGCTGCGCATGGGCGCGGAAGTGTTCCACACCCTCAAGTCCGTGCTGAAGAAGCAGGGCTATTCCACCTCAGTCGGCGACGAAGGCGGCTTCGCGCCCAACCTCAAGTCCAACAAGGAAGCCCTCGACGTCATCATGAAGGCGATCAAGGAAGCCGGCTACAAGCCCGGCACGCAGATCTCCCTCGCCCTCGATTGCGCCGCCAGCGAATTTTACGACAAGTCGAAGAAGGCTTACGTCTTCAAGAAGTCCGATCAAAGTGTGCGCTCCTCCGCCGAAATGGCCGACTTCTGGGCCGAATGGGCCGCGGAGTATCCCATCCTTTCCATCGAAGACGGCATGGACGAGAACGACTGGGCGGGCTGGAAACTGCTCACCGAAAAGCTCGGCAGCAAGGTGCAGTTGGTCGGCGACGATCTCTTCGTCACCAACACCGAACGCCTCGCCAAGGGCATCTCCACTGGCACCGCCAACTCCATCCTCGTCAAAGTGAACCAGATCGGCTCGCTTACCGAAACGCTCAACTCCATCCGCATGGCCTCGGCGGCGCACTACACCTCCATCATTTCGCACCGCTCCGGTGAAACCGAAGATGCCTTCATCGCCGATCTCGCCGTCGCCACCAATGCCGGCCAGATCAAGACCGGCTCGGCCAGCCGCACCGATCGCATCTGCAAATACAACCAACTGCTCCGCATCGAACAGGAACTCGGCGCAGCGGCGAAATTCGCCGGCCGTGGAGCCTTCCATCAATAGGACACCATGAGCAAGAAACCGGTCGTTTTGACGATCCTCGATGGTTTCGGGCACAGCGAAATCACCGAAGGCAATGCCGTGTACCACGCGCGCAAGCCGCATTTCGATCACCTGTGGAATACCTATCCACGTACGTTTATTGAAGCCAGCGGCCCTTGGGTAGGATTACCCGAGGGCCAGATGGGCAACAGCGAAGTCGGCCACCTCAACATCGGCGCCGGCCGTATCATCCACATGGATGTCACCAAGATCGACCTCATGATTCTCAACGGCGAGTTGTACAAGAATCAGGTGCTGCTCGATCTGATGGCCCATGCCCGCGGACGCCGCCTCCACCTCATGGGCCTGTTGAGCGATGGCGGCGTGCACTCGCACATCGAACATCTCTTCGCGCTCCTCGCCATGGCCAAACGCGAGGGCGTCGAAGACGTCGCCATCCACTGCTTCATGGACGGCCGCGACACGCCGCCCCACAGCGGCATCGGCTTCATTGAGCAATTGCAGCAGAAGCTCGCGGTCATCGGCGTCGGCAAAATCGCCACCGTCGTCGGCCGCTACTACGCCATGGACCGCGACAAGCGCTGGGAACGTGTCGAACTCGCCTACAACGCACTTGTCCTCGGCGATGCGGCGAAGAACACTGACCCCGCGGCCGCCGTGAAGGCTTCTTACGAATCCGGAGTCACCGACGAGTTCATCAAACCCGTCGTCATTACCAATGCCGCCGGCGAACCCAGCGGACTCATTCGCGATGAAGACGCCGTGTTCTTCTTCAACTTCCGCGCCGACCGCGGCCGCGAGTTGACCATGGCCCTGCGCGATGAATCGCTCGCCCAGCCTTCCCGGGCCAACATGCCGAAGAAACTCCACTACGTCACCATGACGCAGTATGACCGCACCTTCGGCGTGCCCTTCGTCATCGTCAATGAACCGCCCGAGCACACACTCGGCGCGACCCTCAGCGGCCTTGGCCTCAAGAACCTGCGCACGGCGGAAACCGAAAAATACCCGCATGTGACCTACTTCTTCAATGGCGGCATCGAGAAATCGTACGAAGGCGAAGAGCGAGCACTCGTGCAATCGCCCAAAGTCGCCACCTATGACCTGCAGCCCGAAATGAGTGCCAAAGGTGTGTGCGACGTGGTTTGCAAGGGCCTCGAAAGCGACAGCTTCGACGTCATCATCGTCAACTTCGCCAACCCCGATATGGTGGGCCACACCGGCGTATTCGAAGCCGCGGTGAAAGCCGTGGAAACGTGCGACGAAATGCTCGGGCGCATC
>CALFYN010000577.1 GCA_937952345.1 uncultured Acidobacteriota bacterium | reverse complement strand
TGAAGGAACTGCCCTGATCACCACGAGTCGCGGTTGGCGATCTTCACACGGAACAGCGGCTTCGCCTTCTCGGCGTCTTCCATCTCGTATTGCTGGGCGTTCCGCGCGGCATCGTAATCGCGCCACAGCCAGGCCAGCGATTCGGGCAGATCGAGCGCGCCCTGTGCAATCGAGTGCATGCCATCGCCGAAGCGGAAGTGAAAATCGTAGCCCTTCAGCTTGAGCGCATTGGCGAGCATGATGTTGCCCAGCGGCCAGCTTCCCGCGGCGCTTTCGCCATCGTCGGTTCCGTCGGAGAGCCACACGCGGAGGTTCTTCCTTGCTTCGCGGCGCACCTTCTGGCTGACGATGTATCCGCCGTCGAGGTTGCGCTCCGGATGCCATTGCAGCGCCGTGTAGCTGCCGATGTGCGAGAGCACGCGGCTGAATTGCTGAGGGTGGTACCACGCCACGTTGAGGGCGCAGATGGCGCCCGACGACGCGCCGGCGATGGCCCGCGAGTAGGCATCGGAGCGGAGCTTGTAGGTCTTTTCCACTTCGGGCAGCACCTCTTCGAGCAGGTACTTGCCATAACGATCCGACACCGTATCGTATTGGATGCTGCGCATCCGCGTCCCTTCGGCCTCGCCTCCGCTGCCGGGCGAGATCAGCACATGCACCATCGGCGGAATGAGCTTCTTGTGCACCAGATTGTCGGAAACGATTTGCAGACGCAGCCGCAGCAGATCTGCGTTGCCTACGATAGTTTCGCCATCCTGCCAGACCATCAGCGGCGCACCGCGCTGCGTGTCCGCGCCAGCGTTGACGTAGACCCAGTAATTCGCCGTCATGCCCGGATAGATTCGGCTGGCAAGAGTGCGCATCTCCGACAGCGTGCCGCGCGCTACGCCGGGCCGCGGATAGGAATCGGGATTGTAGCCAGCTACTTCGTACGCACCCAGGCTGCGCCCAGCGGCGCTGTAGACATATTGGTGCGTCGTGCCCAGCCGTAGCGTGGCGAGTTTGTACCAGTACTTTGTCCCCTCCACCGGACGCATCGGCACGGGCGGCTGCTTGTCAATGGATACGAAAGCCGGCGCATCGGATTCGACGGCGAACAGAAACTCCTGCCCCCAGACCGCCGCGCCATCCCGCCCACGCAATCCGGGCAGGCCGTTAGCGAGCAGGGTGCGCAACTCGGGCGAGTTCGTGCGCGCGGCTTCGATCAGTTGTTCCAGCGGATGCGGCTGCGCCTGAGCAAGATGCAAAAAGAGGAGGGAGAAGAAAAACACGGCAAAGTCAGTATGTCATGAAGGAAGCGTTCTCCTGAAGTCGCTTCCCCAGGTAGAGAACGACTTATGAAAACGCTCCCCTTACTTACCCTGCTCGGCATCGCCCCGCTCTGCGGCGGCCAATTGCCGGTCATTGCGGATGCCTATGTGTCACCCACTGTTCCCGCGAGTAACTTCGGCGCTCTGCCGCAGTTGTCTGTCGGGGGAGGCAGCCAGGCCCTGCTCCAGTTCGACCTGAGCATGCTACCCCCGGGTTTCGATCCCAATGCGGTGCTGCGGGCGACGCTCGTGCTCTTCGTCAATCGTGTCGGCGCGCAAGGCCGCCTCGATGCCGCACCCATCCTTAGCCCTTGGGCGGAGGCCACGGTGAACGATGCGGCAAAGCCCGTCATCGGCGCCACCATTGTCACCAGCGACATGATCACCGCAGGCAATACCTACATCCGCATGGATGTCACCGCGCAGGTAAAGAGCTGGGTAGCGGCTCCCTTCTCGGCCTACGGACTCGCGCTGCGGGCCAACGCCGGCACTCCCCAGTTGGCATTGTTCGCGGACAGCAAGGAGAACACGGCCACCAGTCATCCCGCGTATATTGAGATCCTCTTTCAGGGACCGGCGGGACCGACGGGTCCACAGGGACTGCAAGGCATCCAGGGCATTCAAGGCGTCAGAGGCGCGACGGGGGCCACCGGACCGCAAGGTATCCAGGGTATCCAGGGACCAGCAGGACCAGTGGGTCTGACCTGGTATTACTACACTGAGAGCATAGCAGGAGAACAAACAGCGTGGTGGTCTAACAGTTGCCCGACCGGCAGTGTGGCCATCTCCGGAGCTTGCGGGCATCGCGACGCCAACGGTGCGTCGGACGACATCGTGCTGAACTATGTGGGACCGGACTTTTCAAACATGCGCAAATGGAGATGCTTTTTCGAAAACACCAGCAGTGATTCGCGGGCGATCCGGTCGGGAGTGCTGTGCACCACCGCACCATCCGGGAACGTGCGCGAGAGCGCTCTTCCCGTCAACCCCGATGCGTCTGTGGAGGGACTGCCGCCGACCGTCGAGTTGAAGACGTTCCACGATCCCAACGGTGTCGTGCGAGAGCGGCACAGCGCCCCGAGACAGCAGTTAAAGGAAGCGGTGCGGGAGAAGTAGGCGAACCGATTGCACGGTGTGGGTCTCGCGCACGTCATATACGGCATGAGGCTCGCGCTGCTGGT
>CALFYN010000576.1 GCA_937952345.1 uncultured Acidobacteriota bacterium | reverse complement strand
ACTTGTCGCCGTCAATCAGGTGAACCCCATTGGCGTCCATGTCCGCCACATACCAGGTCCGCCCATCAGGAGAGATCTTGATGTCCTGCGGCATCCCCCCACCCGGTGTCGCCAGTGTGCCCAACACCTTCCGTGCCGCCACGTCCACCTTGACCAATTCCCCCGAGAACTCGCACGTCGCGATCAGATACCGTCCGTCCGGCGAAAAGTCGAGGTGATCCACCCCCTTGCAAGGCACCTTCACCGAGTCCACCACGCGGAAAGTCTTCGGATCGGCGAAGTCCAGCCGCCGCAGCCGCTCCGCCACCACAATGGCGAACTTCCCGTCCGGTGTGAAATACAGGTTGTAGGGATCCTCCACCCGGATGGTCTTAAGAAATTTCCCCGTCACCGGATCCATCGCCGTCAGCGTGTTGCTCAGATCATTCGTCGCATACAGCGTCTGCAGATCGTAAGAGGGAACCACATGCTGCGGTTCTTTGCCCGCCTTGATCGTGTCGATCACCGCGAATGTCTTCGGGTCGATCACCGTCACGCTGTTGCCCCGCGCGTTTGGAACATACACCAGCTCCCGCTGTCCCTTCACCGCCGGGCTGAACCTCCCCGCCGCTGTCTCCGAATAGATGTTCCGCGGATCCATCACCGGAGGCATCCCCGGCAGTGGATCCCATACCCGCGGCTTCTCCGAATCCTCCGTCGGTTTGGAACAACTCAGGCTGAATAGAAAAAGAGTAATAGACCCGGCAAGCAGAAAGCGCATACGGAAGCGGTCAGCATCCTGTGAGATGCTAGGTGGCCTAAGTATAGCTCAGTCGAATTATCGATTGAATCGCTCCCGTCTCCTTTCCTGTTCCTATGAATGTGGTACCATCGGTAATTCGCGTCGTTGTTTGCGCCTCCCCCGTCGGTACCAGGCTGGTTCGTAAGCATCGTTTGGAAGTTCGAAGTTTTGAAGTTCTCCCCTCAGGAGTTGTTGCATTCATGGAGTACAAGCCAGAAATCTTGCAGTTGGCGGCATTGCGGCAGAGTAGGGGTATTTCCCTAGAGTCGATTGCCGAACAGACGAAGATCTCTTGTTACTATTTGCGGGCCATCGAGGATCTTGACCTCGACAAGTTGCCCGCTGGCGTCTACCGGGACAATTTTCTGAAACAGTATGCCAAGTCGATTGACGAGGACTTGGCCGAAGAACTCAGCCGGAAACTAGCCAAGGCTGCCAGGGAAGCGGCCGAAGCCGTCCTCAAGTCTGCCACCACCAGTGGCGTCACCCGCAGCCTCAAAGAAATGCTTGCCAAGGGCGCCGCGTTTGCGTTCCTCCTCGGGTCCGGCTCCTCCGTCCTCGGCCAGCCGGCTCTCTCGGCCCACACTTCCAAGGATCCCCGTTTCTCCGCCTTGCGCGACTTCTTTGAGCGTTGCGGCTGCCCGCTCGCCAAGGATGCCGACGCCTTCATCCTCGCCGCCGACCGCCACGGCCTCGATTGGCGAATGCTCCCCAGCATCGCCTTCGTCGAAACCACCGGCGGCAAGCATCAGAAGGGCGGCAACCCGCTCGGTTGGGGTTCCGGCAAGATCAAATTCGAAACCGCTCGCCAAGCCATTCACCACGTCGCAGAGCGTCTCGCCCGTTCCCCGATCTACGCCAGCAAGGATATCGTCGGCAAGCTCCGGACCTATAACCCAGCCCGTAAGGACTACGCCTCCCGCGTGATGGAGGTGATGGAGCGCATGGGCCCCAGACTCGTTGCCAGCCGCTAAGTGGTCGAATTCCGCCGCGGCGTAAAGAACGCCTTCAGCAGTTCCAGGCACTCGCCGCCAAGCACTCCCTCTGTCACCTCTACCCGGTGATTGAGCAAGTCCGAATCCGCGATCCGGAACTTGGCGCGCACGCCTCCAAATCGCAAATCCCGGGCGCCGAACACCAGACGCTGCACCCGCGCCTGCACCAGCGCGCCCGCGCACATCACGCACGGCTCCAGTGTCACGTACATTGTCGTGCCTTCCAACCGGTAGTTCCCTATCCTCGCCGCGGCCTGCCGCATCGCCACAATCTCCGCATGCGCCGTCGGATCGTTCGCCCCGATCACGGAATTGGCCCCCTCGCCAATCACCTCGCCATCCTTCACCAGTACCGCCCCCACCGGCACTTCCCCCCGTTCCTCGGCCCGCCTCGCCTGCTCGACGGCAAGCCGCATGAATCGTTCGTCTGCGTGTGTCTGCTGTTCGTCTGATGAGATATCTGTCATCTGGCCAATCTGCTGGGGACGCAATCCCCACTCAGGTCTAGAATAGTGGGATATGGGGCGTTACGCATCGCTCGTCTGGAAGAATGCGGTTCGCAATCGCCGCCGCACTCTGCTCACTGTCACCAGCCTCGGCTTCTCACTCTGCCTGCTGGGGCTCATGATGGCCATTTATTATGCACTCTATTTGAGTGAGACGCCACCTACGCAGGCCCTCCGCCTCAACACCCGCAACAAAGTCTCCATCACCTTGCCTATGCCCGGCTACTACCTGCAGCGCATTCAGAAAACCCCGGGCGTCAAGGATGCTACTCCCATGCAGTGGTTCCAGGGGGTCTACAAAGACGAACGCGATCCCAACAACTTCTTCGCCCGCTTCGGCGTCGATGCCCGCAAGCTCTTCGTCATCCACTCGGAAGTCCAACTCCCCGAAGATCAGAAGCAGGCCTTCATCGGCGATCGCCGCGGCTGCATCATCGGAAAGAAAACCGCCGCCAAGCACGCTCTCAATGTCGGCGGCCGAATCACCATCAAAGGCGACATCTACCCCATGGACCTCGAACTCAACATCCGCGGCATCTATGAGTCCGAACTGGGCAGCGATTCG
>CALFYN010000575.1 GCA_937952345.1 uncultured Acidobacteriota bacterium | reverse complement strand
GAGATGCCGGCTCTTGTGGCGTAGAGGAAGCCCAGGTTCTTCACCTGGTCCAGCATCTGCACGGTGGTTGCGAGACCGAAGCGAAGATAGCAGTACTGCACCATCTGCGCTAAGCCCTTCTTCTTGAGCAGGCCGTTGATGAAGGGCATGTCCTCGGGCAGGACGTCATTGAGGATGACGCGGCCGACCGTGGTTTCCATGTACTGGCGGTTGTACTCGATGGGCTCGGTGTGCATGACGTTCT
This sequence comes from uncultured Acidobacteriota bacterium, assembly GCA_937952345.1. Taxonomy (GTDB): domain Bacteria; phylum Acidobacteriota; class Terriglobia; order Bryobacterales; family Bryobacteraceae; genus CADEFT01. The sequence goes on along the minus strand of CALFYN010000575.1, from coordinate 1,988 downwards.
GGCTGTCGAAGGCTTTCGACAGGTCGATGACACGGCCGGTGTAGCGGAGCTTGATGGGGCTGAGGGTTTCCACTTCGCCCATTTCGAGTGCGATCAGCACGTCGTCGGGGCTGGCGAAGGTGCGGCCTTCGCCCTTGGTGCCGGGACGCGCCTTGGTGAGGTAGTAGAGGCCGAGCACCATGTCCTGGGTGGGGATGGCGATGGGCGTACCGTGCGCGGGCGACAGGACGTTGTTGGCCGCGAGCATCAAGGTGTGCGCTTCGATCTGCGCTTCGGGCGAAAGCGGGATGTGCACGGCCATCTGGTCGCCGTCGAAGTCGGCGTTGAAGGCGGTACAGACCAGCGGGTGAATCTTGATGGCTTTGCCTTCCACCAGCACGGGCTCAAAGGCCTGGATGCCGAGGCGGTGCAGCGTGGGGGCGCGGTTCAAGAGAATAGGATGGTCGCGGATGACTTCCTCGAGGATGTCCCAAACCACGGGATCCTGCTGTTCCACCAGTTCCTTGGCCTGCTTGATGGTGGTGCAATGGCCGCGCTGTTCCAAACGGTGGTAGATGAACGGCTTGAACAGTTCGAGGGCCATCTTCTTGGGAAGACCGCACTGATGCAGCTTCAATTCGGGGCCAACGACGATGACCGAACGGCCAGAGTAATCGACGCGCTTGCCGAGCAGGTTCTGGCGGAAGCGGCCCTGCTTGCCTTTGAGGGTATCGGAGAGCGACTTGAGCGGGCGGTTGTTGGCGCCACGCAGCACACGGCCTCGGCGGCCGTTGTCAAAGAGCGCATCGACAGCTTCCTGCAACATGCGCTTTTCGTTGCGCACGATCACGTCAGGGGCGTGCAGTTCGATGAGCTTCTTCAACCGGTTGTTGCGGTTGATGACGCGGCGGTAGAGGTCGTTGAGATCGGAGGTGGCGAAGCGGCCGCCATCGAGCGGCACGAGGGGACGCAGTTCCGGCGGAATGACCGGGATGACATCGAGAATCATCCACTCCGGCTTGTTGCCGGATTTGCGGAAGCTCTCGACCACGCGCAGGCGCTTGGCAAACTTGAGCTTCTTCTGGGCGGAAGCCTCGGTCTTCATCTTCTCGCGAATCTCAACGCTGAGGTGTTCGACGTCGATCTTCTTGAGCAGTTCCTTGATGCCCTCGGCGCCCATCATGGCGACGAACTTGCCGGGGTTTTCCACATCCAACTGACGCTTGCGCTCGTCGGAAATGACTTCTCCACGCGAAATGCCGTCCACTTCGCCGGGATCGACCACGACGAAGGCCTCGAAATAGAGCACGCGCTCGAGTTCGCGCAGCGTGATGTCGAGCAGGTAGCCGATGCGGCTGGGCAGGCCCTTGAAGAACCAGACGTGCGAGCAAGGGCTGGCCAGTTCAATGTGGCCGAGACGTTCGCGGCGCACGCGGCTCAACGTAACTTCGACGCCGCACTTATCGCAGATAACGCCGCGATGCTTCATGCGCTTGTACTTGCCGCACAAGCACTCCCAATCGGCGACGGGGCCGAAAATGCGGGCGCAGAAGAGGCCATCGCGCTCCGGCTTGAAGGTGCGGTAGTTGATGGTTTCCGGCTTGGTGACTTCCCCGTGAGACCAGCTGCGAATCTTCTCAGGAGACGCCAGCGATATGCGGATGGAATCGAAATCCGCAATGAGATTGGCTCGATCGTATGGGCTGGATCGGTACATTCTTCTTTTTCCTCCTGATCAGAATTAGTCGGCTGCCAAAGCCGTATCGGGAATATCCTTGGGCTTCTTCATCAGTTCGACGTCGAGACACAGCGATTGCAGTTCGCGGATCAGGACGTTGAAGGACTCGGGGACGCCGGGTTCGGCGGCCGCTTCGCCCTTCACAATGGCTTCGTAGATCTTGGCACGTCCGTAGACGTCGTCGGACTTGGCGGTGAGCAGTTCCTGCAGGACGTATGCGGCGCCGTAGGCTTCGAGCGCCCAGACTTCCATTTCGCCGAAGCGCTGGCCG
>CALFYN010000574.1 GCA_937952345.1 uncultured Acidobacteriota bacterium | reverse complement strand
GGAGGGTTTCTTCGCCGGCGGCGGATGGTTCCGGTTTCCGCAGCAAGAGCGGGGAAAGCCCGTGAATGACAACCGAGCAGAGCACAATGAGGCAGCAGAGCGTGAGGAGCGGTTCGCTGTCGCGAATACCGGCGAATACGGGCAGCAGGATCAGCAAGAGGGACGAAAGTCCTTTGGGTCCGAACCAGCCGATCTGAATACGCTCACGCCAGCCGAGGCGCGCGGGCCAGAGGGCGGGGAGAAATGCGGCGGGGCGCAGGAGGAAGACCGCGGCGGTGAAGAGCAGCGCGGCGGGCGTGATGGCGGCGAATCCGCTCCAGATCAGGGATGTGCCGAAGAGGACGAAGGTGAACATGAGGGCCATTTCAGCGGTGGTTTCGCCGTATTCGAGGAAGCAATCGCAGAGTTCGACATCGAGTGCGGAGATGGTGATGCCGGCGGCGAAGGCGGCGAGAAAGCCGCTGCCGTGAATGGATTCGGCGGCGGCAAAGGCGGCGAAGGCGACACCGAGGGAGTAGATGGATTCGTAGTCGCGGCGGACGCCGATGCGGCGGCGGACGAATTCGAGCAGGCCGATGGCGGCGAGGGCGGTGACGACGCCGGCGGCGGGGCTGAGCAGCAGGATGTTCAGGAGTAGCTTCGCCCAATCGGCGCCGCTGAGGCCGCCTTGGGAAAGGATGGTCATGGCGACGAGGACTACGGGGAGGAGCACCGCATCGTTCATGCCGCTTTCGAGGCGGAGCGCCTGCCTGACGCGAGAGGAGAGTTCGGGGCGTTTGAGGACGCCGCGCAGCAATACGGGATCGTTGGAGGCGAGCGAGGAGGCGAGGATCAGTGCCATGGGTACGGAGAGTCCGAGGATCCAATGGGCGGCGACGGAGGTGAGCGCGGCGGAGAGCAGTGTGCCGGGGCCGAGGACGAGGATGGCGAGCAGCTTATGGGTGCGCACTTCGGCGAGGTTGAGCGATACGGCATCGGTGAACAGCACGAGGACGAGGCTGAGCGTGGCGACAACGCGGAGGATGGGCGATTGGACGCCGGCGTCGAGCAGGCCGAGGCCCATGGGTCCGATGGCGGCTCCGAGGGCGAGGAAGATGGCCACTTGGGGCAGGCCGGTGCGTTCGACGAGTCCGGAGAGCAGCGCGGAGACGATGATGACCGCACCGATCAGGGCGAGTGTGGAAAGGAAGAGTTCGGTGCTGAAGGTTGGCATGGGTTGTTACCGTATCGTGCGCGGGAGGAACGAAGGCGCGGCGAGACGGGGTCCGCGGTAGGCTTTCACTTCGGGGAAACGCTGGTGCGATTCCCAATCGTTGCGGGCGGCGGCGAGTTCCTCGTTGGTGCGGGCGACGAAGTTCCACCATAGCAGGACGGGTTCCTGGAGTGGCGTTCCGCCGATGAGAAGGCAGCGTGCGCCGTGCGTGCTGCTGAGTTCGATGGAGTGCCGATTGAGGCCGAGGTAATAGAGGATGTCGGGGGTTAGGGGGCGGCCTTCGAGGGTGGCTTCGCCATCGAGGATGAGCAGGGCGTGTTCGAAGGACGTGTCGAGCGGAAGGTGGAGCGGGTGGCTGGGGAAGAGGGTGAGTTCCGCCGCGAGCAGGGGGGAGTGGTCGTTGGTGGATGCGCTATGGGTGGAGAAGCGGCCCATGATGAGTTTGACGAGGCCGCCCTGTTCTTCAAGCACGGGGAGTTGGGTGTAGTGGTTGAAGGCGGGGGCGTGGTTGCGGACGGCATCGGGCAGGGCGACCCAGAGTTGCACGCCGTTGAGCCGCCCGGAATTTGCGGGTGGCGTTTCTTCGGTGTGGGCGATGCCGCTGCCGGCGGTCATGAGGCTGAGGTGGCCGGGGCGGATGAGCGCTTCGGAACCGAGGCTGTCGTTATGGACGATCTCGCCTTCGAGCAGCCAGGACACGGTTTGCAGGCCGATGTGGGGGTGGGGCGCCACGTCCATCGGTTTTTCATTGGTGAAGGAGAGCGGGCCGTAGCGGTCGAGGAAGCACCATGGTCCGACGAGACGGCGTGTGCGGCGCGGGAGGGCGCGGCGGATGGGCAGAGTGCCGAGTGTTGCGATCTGTGCGGGGAGTGCTTCGAGGGTCATGCGGGTTAGCTGAGGAACGGGTTGAAATCCTTTTCGTGACCGATGGTGGTGTTGGGGCCATGGCCGGGAATGACGATGGCGTCTTCGGGCAGCACGAGAAGCTTGGTGTGGATGGAGGAAAGAATCTGGCGGTGATCGCCGCCGGGCAGGTCGGTGCGGCCGATGGATTCTTGAAACAGGGTGTCGCCGGCGACCAGTTTGTGCTCGTCGGGGATCCAGAGGCAGAGGCTTCCCTGGGTGTGGCCGGGGGTGTGGAGGACGTGGAAAGCGGTGTCGCTGAGGGAGAGGGAATCGCCTTCCTTGGGGTGATGATCGATCTCGGTGCGATCAGGGGTGGGCATGCGCAGCCATGCGGCCTGCATTTCCAGATGATTGTAGAGTCCTTCGTCGTTCTGGTGCATCCAAACGGGTGCGCCGGTGAGAGCTTTCATCTTCTGCGCGCCGCCGATGTGGTCGATGTGGGCGTGAGTGATGACGATGGCTTTCACCTTGAGTTGATGTTTGCGCAGGATGGAGAGGATGTCTTCGATGTTGTCTCCGGGATCGACGACGATGGCTTCGCGCGTGGTTTCGTCGCCGAAGATGGAGCAGTTGCACTGGAGCAGTCCGACGGGCAGAATCTCATGAATCATATTGGAAGGCGATTACACTAAGATTATGGACTTTCTTGCGGTAGCGATGCGCTGGGCGCATATTCTTTCGATGGCGTTTGTGGTGGGCGGAACGTTGTATGCGCGATTTGTATTGACGCCGGCACTGGCGGGGTTGAGCGATGGGGAGAGGACGAAACTGCGGGACCGGATCGGGGCCGCGTTGCACCCGCTGATGTTTACGGCCGTGGTGGTGCTGCTGGGATCGGGCACATTCAATTTTTTGCGGAAGGCGAGTTTTCCGGCTGGGTATCACATGTGGTTCGGCATCAAGATGCTGCTGGCCCTGCACGTGGTGGCGGTGGCGCTGCTGCTGGGACGGGCGGGCGTGGACGCAGAGAAGCAGAAGCGGTGGCTGACGGGAATCGCGGTGAGCGGCGTGTTGGTGATGCTGATTTCGGCCATGCTGAGGGCGATGCAGCAATGAGCGGCTATCGGGCATTGCGGGAAGGCGCGGCGTGGCTCGATCTGGATGGGCGCGGGCGATTTCGAGTGGCGGGAGAAGACCGTGTGCGGTTGCTGCATGCGATGACCACGAATCACATCCGGGACCTGGAGGCCGGGGCGAGTTGCTATGCGTTCTTCCTCAATGATAAGGGCCGGATTCTGGGGGATGCGCATATTTTGAATCTG
>CALFYN010000573.1 GCA_937952345.1 uncultured Acidobacteriota bacterium | reverse complement strand
CGTTTCTGGCGCCGTGGGCGAACCGGCTGGATCAGGACGGGTTTTACGCCAATGGAAAGAAGTACGCATTGAATCCGGAGTTGAAGAACTTCCGGCGGGACGGCAACGGACAGCCGATCCACGGGCTGCTGGTTTACGCGAACGAATGGCAGGTGACGGCGCTCAAGAGCGGGGACGAGTCGGCGGCGGTGACCAGCCGGCTGGAGTATTGGAAGTATCCGGATTACATGGCGCAGTTCCCGTTTGCGCACACCTATGAAATGACGTACCGGCTGCGGGACGGGGCGCTGGAAGTGGAGACGGCGATCGAAAACCTGTCCGTGCAGACGATGCCTGTTTCGGTGGCCTACCACCCCTACTTCACTTTGGATGGAGTGCCGCGGGACGAATGGCAGGTGAGCATTCCGGCATCGCAGCAGGTGGTCCTGAATGAGAAACTGACGCCGACCGGTGAATTGCGGCCGTATTCGCAACAAGGGCCTGTGGCGCTGCGCGGACGGCAGTTCGACGATGTGTTCGCGGGGGTGGATTCGTCGAAGGAGTTTGTTGTGGAAGGCGGCGGGAAGAGGCTGGGAGTGAAGTTCGGCCCGAAGTACGGCGTAGGGGTTGTCTACGCGCCGCCGGGAAGAGACTTCATCTGCTTTGAGCCGATGTCCGGCACGACGAACGCCTTCAATCTGGCGCTGTCGGGCAAGTACGGCGAACTGCAGAAGATCGCGGCGGGCGGCAGTTGGCGCGAAAGTTACTGGATTAAGGCCGCCTATTAATGACGGATCCTTTAGTCACGTACGCGCTGCTGTGCGTTTCCGCGTTCCTGGCGGGAGCCATCAACGCCGTTGCCGGCGGCGGCACGCTATTGACGTTCCCGACTCTGCTTGCGGTGGTGAGCCCAATCCAGGCCAACGCAAGCAGCACGCTGGCGCTGATTCCAGGCACGCTGGGGAGCGCCTGGGGCTACCGCGCCGAACTGGCGCAAACCAGGGACCGACTGAAGCTGTTGTGGGCGCCATCGTTCTTCGGCGGAATATTGGGCGCGCTGGCGGTGACTCGTTTTCCGGAAAAGGTATTCGCCACGATGGTGCCGTGGTTGCTGGTGTTGGCATCGACACTGCTGCTATTGCAGAAGCCCCTGTCCCGGTGGATCCAGACGCATCCGCATGAGGCTCCCAAGGGTGGCACGTTGCGGAGCATCGTGTTTTTCCAGTTCCTGGTGGGAATTTATGGCGGCTATTTTGGGGCGGGCATCGGCATCCTGATGCTAAGTGCGCTGAGTTTCATGGGGATTCCCGATATCCACCGCATGAACGGACTGAAGGCCGTGCTGGGTTTTCTGATCAACGGGATCACGGCGGTGATCTTCATCTTCGAGGGCGTGGTGGTGTGGAAGTATGCGCTGACCATGGCGGTGGCATCCACGGCGGGTGGCTATCTGGGGGCGCGCGGGGCCCGGCGATTGCGTCCGGAGCATGTGCGCATCCTGGTGGTCGCCATCGGTTTCGGTGTGGCGGGCTATTCGTTCTGGAAGCGTTTCGCGCAGTAGGGCTCAGGCCAGGCCGAGGGCTTCCAGGGCGGCCTTTTCCATTGCTGTGCGCGGGGCATTCTCGCCGGTCCAGGTTTCAAATTGCAGCGCCGCCTGCTCCAGGAACATCTGCAAGCCATCGATGATGACTTTGTTCTGTTCGCCGGCGCGTTTGAGCAGGAGCGTTTCGCGTGGATTGTAGACCATGTCGAAAACGATCTCGCCCGGGATGCGGTCCTCGAAGAAGCACTCGTTGACGTGGGGGAACATGCCAAGCGGGGTGGCGTGAATGACGGCGTCGAAGTAGCGTGAGTTGAGCTGATCGCGCATCAGAGCCTCGGCGTTGCAGGCTTTGGCCAGAGCGCGAACGCGGTCGGCATTGCGTCCGACGATGGCGACTTTGGCTCCGCTATCGGCGAGGGCGAAGGCTGCCCCACGCGCGGCGCCGCCGTTGCCGACAACGAGCACGCTCGATTTCCCGAGGCGCACTTTCTTGCTGAGCGGGCCGATGATGCCCTGCACATCGGTGTTCAATCCCCGCCATTTTCCGTTCTTACGGAAGACCGTGTTGACGGCGCCGATGCGGCGGGCGAGGGGATCCACGATGTCGAGATAGCGGAGGATCTTCTGCTTATGCGGGATCGTGACGCTGAAGCCGGCAATCGGCATTTTGCTGGCGAAGAGGAAGAAATCCTTGAGTTGTGGCGGGTGTACGAGGAACGGCAGATAGACGCTGTCGATGCGCTTGGATTGAAACGCGCGGTTGTGCACGGCCGGGGAGATGGAATGTCTTACGGGGTCGGCGATGACGCCGTAGAGCTTGGCGGCTTTGGTGAACTTTTCGACGCGAAAGAGGTTGCGCAGCATGCGGGCGGACACCTGGCCGGCCGCGGTGCCTTCGGTGGCCGATGGGGAAGCGTAGGTGTAAAGGCCGCCCATGGCGGTGGAAAGTACGCGCGTGGGGAATCCGGTTTCGCCCATGGCCAGCAGGATCAGTGGGCTGCGTGGATTGTTCTTGAAGAGCGAGAGAACCTTGGCGTTATCGGTTGGTTTTCGCGCCGTGCTGACCAATTTATAGGCGTCCGCGGGAACCTTATTCATGCGCCGAAGCACGGCTTCGAGGGAAGGAGTGCCTCCGAAATTGTGATAGCTGACAATCAGCCAGGCGCGGCCACGAATGGTTTCCAATTTCGACTGCACGTTTTCCGCACTCTCGATCTCAAGGTCAACGGCGCGTGCTCCGGCATCGATGGCGGCGTTCAGGATGGCGAGTTGTTCGTCAATGCTCCCGTTGAAATGGCCATGATTCTGATGCCTGCGGCAAGTGGCGAGAATGGTGCACTGTGGGTAACGGGCGAGGAAATCCTTGATGAGACGCACACCCTGGAGCGGCTGCGGGAGGTAGTCGAGGCGGAATTCGAGGAACGTTTCCCCCGCCTCAGCTTCCTGCTTTGCGTAGGAATTCAGCTTCTCTACTGTTGGAACGCCAAGCGCAATGCAAATGCGCGGCAGTGCTGCTTTATGTGACATATCCCCTTATACGTTCGATGCATCATAACATAATGGCGTTGAGCCACGTTTATGCGCGAACCACTGGAATGACGGCGTTTCCATAGACGCGGCCGGCCTTGATGGTGGCCACCGGAGTCAGCTTCCGGCTGCCGGTGCGGGTGGCGCCGAGTGAGTCGGTAAACTCCCACTTGCCTTCGCGCAGTTCGAACACGGCGGCGTCGCCAACCGCGCCAGGCTTGAGTGTGCCGGGATGATGGGGGAACGGGAATGCTTGAGCGGGATTCCAGGTTGCGCGGCGGATGACGTCTTCGAGACTCATGCCCAGCAGCAGGAACTTGGAGAGCGTCGTGGCGAGATCGAACACGGGCCCGTCCACGTTGAACTGATGCACATCACTTGAAATGGTGCC
>CALFYN010000572.1 GCA_937952345.1 uncultured Acidobacteriota bacterium | reverse complement strand
CAGCACTGAGGAGAAAGTCCGCGCCTGCGTCATCCGCTCAGCCATGGTCTATGGACGAGGCGGCGGCACCATCGGTGGCTTCGTCCACCAGGCCCGCGAACTCGGACTCGTGCGCATCGTCGGAGCCGGAGCCAACCACTGGAGTTTTGTCCACGTCGATGCGCTGGCCGAACTCTTCGTCCTCGCTGTCCAGCAACAACCCAGCGGCGAAATGTTTCTGGCTGCCGATGGCCCTGCCTTCACCGTCCGCACTGTAGCCGATACCGTCGCCACCATGTACGAAACCCGTGTCGAGGTGCTGACACTCGACGAAGCCCGCTCTTCGATGGGCCCCATCGCAGACGCGCTCATTATGGATCAGAGAATCATGTCCACCAAGGCCGGACGCATGCTAGGCTGGGCCCCGCGCTGGCCGACCGTGCTCGACGAGATCCGCTCCGGTTCCTACGCCCCTACTTCTTCTTGAAAATGGCGATGTACTGCGTCCCGGGCATGTGGTCCATCTTTTCCAGAAGCTCGAATCCGTTCGATTCCACTTCCTTGATTACGTCGGCCTGATCCAACCGGATATGCGCCGGATCGCGGAACCCTGCTTTGTAGAAATCCACCAGCGCAAACCGTCCCCCTTCGCGTAGCGAGGCACGAATATTCGACAGCATGTCGCTGGGGTAGTCGAAATGGTGATACGCATCCAGCGTGAACACCACATCCGCCGAGTTCGCGGACAACCCCGGATTCCGGTCCGTGCCATGAATGAACTGGACATTCGCCAGTTTGTGCTGTTCCACCGTGGCCCGCGCCTGCTTGAGAAAATCCTCGAAAATATCCTGCGCGATCACCTTTCCGTTCGCGCCCACTGCCCCCGCCAGGTACGGCAGCATGTATCCCACACCGGTCCCCAGGTCCACCACTGTGTTCCCCGGTTGCAGTTTCAGCGCTGCCACCAGTTCCTTCGGTTTCTGCCGCCCGTCGCGATCGCTGGCGGCCAGCGTCTTTGCCACCCGCGCGCGCCCTTCCTCGGTCCTGTACCCGTTGTTTGCTCCCGCCGCCACCTGCGCGGGAGCCTGCCAACTGGCAACGGCTAACAACAATACTGCAAGAAAATGTTTCATAACGGTTTCTCCATGGGAAGCGCGAGCGGCGGCTCAACCATGAAGTCGAGCGACGACATCTGCGCCACTGCATCCCGTACCTGCTGTTCCTGGCACGGCTCGATCGTAATCACAAACGGCAAATTATGTTTCGTGTCGGTGGGAAGTTGCAGCACCGCGTCCAGGCTGATGTTCTTCTCCGCCAGAATCCCCGCGAGTGCCGCGATAATGCCCGGCCGGTCCGTCACGCGGAACCGCAGATAGTACGCGCTCTTCTGATCCGTAATGGGTAGCGGTTGATTCTCCTCGAGGCGCTCGTGCGCGAACGGCGAAACGCGCTCTGGACTGCCTGAGCGGATCTCCCGCGCCACGCGCATCAAATCGCTCACCACTGCAACACCCGTCGGATTCGGCCCCGCCCCGCGTCCGTAATAAAACGTATCCTGCCCGTAATGTCCGCGCACCCAAATCGCGTTGTACGCCCCCTGCACACTCGCCAGAATGGTCGATTGCGCAATCAACGCCGGTCGCACGGAAAGAAACACGCCCTCCGGCGTACGCCGCGCTGAACAGAGCAGCCGGATGGTGTGCCCTAACCGGTGTGCGTATTGAAAATCGATGGGGCTGATGCGGCGGATGCCCTCAGTGTGGATATCGGAAGGCACAATGCGGTTGCCAAACGCCAGCGCCGCCAGAATCGCCAGCTTCGATCGCGCGTCGTATCCATCGATATCCGCCGATGGATCCGCCTCCGCATAGCCAAGCCGCTGCGCCTCTTGTAAAACTTCATCGAACGCCGAACCATTACGCTCAATTTCCGTCAGGATATAGTTGCTGGTCCCATTCAAGATGCCCTGCAAAGCCACCACGCGATCTCCGGAAATCCCTTCGCGCAGCACCGCGTGGATGGGGATTCCGCCCGCCACACTCGCCTCCATGGCGAGATTGATCCCAGCCCGGATGGCCTGTTCCCAAATCGCCGCGCCGTGCAACGCCATCAGCTCTTTGTTGGCCGTCACCACCGATTTTCCCGCGCCAATGGCCGCATCGATCAACTCTCGCGCCACCGTTGTGCCGCCAACCAGTTCCGCAATCATGTGGATCTCGGGATCGGCGATCAGCTCTCGCCAATCGGTGGTTCGCTTCACTCCCGCCAGTTCCGCGGGAAGTTGTTTCTCCGCGATCGAGCGGCTGCAAACCGCCGCAACATTCAGTCGAAAGCCCAACTTTTGCGTAATTTCCGCTGCGTTTTCGGCAAGAATCGTGAGCGCGCCCATACCGACGTTGCCCACGCCTACGATTCCAACATTCACTTGCTCCATGCAAGGGATATGATAACAAGCGAGGTTCCATGAGACGGTTCTGCATTCTCTTCCTCATCCTGGCCGCTGCCGCCTGGATGGCCTTTTCGCAAATCCGCAAACCGGAAGAACCACCCCGCCTGCCGGATGGCCGCTCGCAAACGGAGGAGATTCTCAAGGCTGACCACGAGCGCAACCTGAAGGATGCCGGAGAACTACTCCGCCTCGCCGAGGAGTTGAAGATCGAGTTAGAGAAAAACGATCGGCATGTCCTCAGCGTCGGCATGCTCAAGAAAACCGAAGAGATCGAAAAAATCTCCAAGCGCATCCGCAACCGCCTGAAGCGCTACTGACTCTCCTTGTTGCATCCTGAAAAGGTGAACCAACTTCGCCAGCGCCTCCACCGCGGGCTTGTGATCCCCGCCCACCCTTTGGCCCTCACCGCGGATCGCAAGCTGGACGAACGCCGCCAGCGGGCGCTCTCCCGTTATTACGTCTCCGCCGGCGCCGGAGGGATTGCCGTTGGCGTACACACCACCCAATTCGCTATCCGCGATTGCGGCCTCCTTCAACCGGTCCTCGAACTCGCCGCTTCCGAAGCCTCAGGCATCCTCAAGATTGCCGGAGCATGCGGTCCTACGCCGCAAGCCACCCGGGAAGCGGAACTCGCCAGATCCCTCGGCTACGACGCGGTTCTGCTCAGTCTCGCCGCCCTGCGCGACGCTTCCATCGATGAGCTCATCGGCCACTCGAAAGCCGTTGCCGATATCATCCCCGTCGTCGGCTTCTATCTGCAACCTGCCGTCGGCGGGCGCCTTCTGCCGTACTCCTTCTGGCGCCGCTTCGCCGAAATCGAAAACGTCGTTGCCATCAAGATGGCCCCGTTCAATCGGTATCAAACCCTCGACGTCATCCGCGGCGTTGCCGCCTCGGGCCGCGCTTCCGAAATCGCGCTCTACACCGGCAACGACGACAACATCATCGGCGACCTCATCACTCCCTTCGAGATCGAAGGCGCATCGCTCCGCATCGCCGGCGGACTCCTCGGCCAGTGGGCCGTCTGGACCCGCCGCGCAGTAGAGATCCTCGATCAAATCCACGCCGGCCAAAACGCGCACATGCTCACGCTCAACGCGCAACTCACCGACGCCAACGGAGCTGTCTTCGATGTTGCCAATGCCTTCCATGGCTGCATCGCGGGCATCCACGAAATTCTCCGCCGCCAGGGCCTGCTCGAAGGCATCTGGTGCCTCGATCCGCACGAGTCCTTGTCGCCCGGCCAATCCGAAGAACTGGACCGCGTCACCCAGGCCTACCCGCACCTGACCGACGACAACTTCGTGCGCGAAAACCTCGAACGCTGGCTAAAGCCCTGACAGGCGGGCCACTGTCCACGCCGCATCCGCGTGCACCGTAGCCTTCGCATACAGCTTACTCACATCGCCTACCGGCAGCGCTTTCCCGGCGCCGTCCACCGCTCCGCCGATGGTCAGCCGAACGCCCGCGGCCACTTGCGGCAAATCGGTATGCAGCAACACCCGCGGGATGAAATTCGCGAATGGATGTGGATACTCTTCCGCGTCCAGCAAATGCTGGTACGACGCCAGGCCGCCCGCAATATAGAGATGCTCAATGCGCTTGTCCATCGCCGCCGCAAACAAGGCAGGCACCGTCATCCGTCCCTGAGCGGCTACGCGCACTTTCGCCGGACCCAGTGTCTTCACCACCGAAAGCAGATCCACCACGCGCTGCCCCAGCAGGCTCTGTCCCAGAATTAGCGATGCCCACGCATAGTTATGTTCATCGGCGTGAGGAATCGTATACCGTGTAGCGCCTCGTCCTGCTTCCGCCGTCAAATCGCCGACGCCTCGCAGATCCGCCGCCACCACGGCAATCCCGGCCGCCGCCAATTCATGGCACAACGCGCCCTCGCCCCATCGCGCGTTCCGGCCTCCCGCATCCAGGACCACCAGCACTTCATCCGTCTTGCGGGGCTTCAACGGTTGAAACAACCAGCACGGCACCCAC
>CALFYN010000571.1 GCA_937952345.1 uncultured Acidobacteriota bacterium | reverse complement strand
GATCCCCGTGGGGAATAATACCAATGAATTGCTCCAAAGCCTCAACATCGAGGTTTCCAAGATGAGCACGGACTTGTCCGGCAGTATGAAGGCAATGCAAAGTGATCTCAGCATGGCCTTCCAGACCGCTGGCGGCAAACAAACGTCCCCGATTCTGTCGTCATTGGCGGCAAAAGTTACATTTATCGTGGTTCTTCAAGCGGCGATCGAGAAGGCCATTCGAACGCGTCATTTTAATACCGCCACCGCCATCAATGATCTATGGATTCACCTGGAGGCTGCGCGGGGTTTTGGCTCCGAGCATCCATCGTCGCAAAGCATCGATACGGAGACCATGAAGTTGAAGAGCATGATTCAAAAGAGGAGCCAGATGTTCGATCTCCTCAAGTCAATCATGGAAAAGTATGACCAGACGGCCAAGAACGTAATCCAAAACATCGGCCGCTAATACACACGCCACCGCCATGTATAATGGGCCTCATGAGAGCATGGCCGGCTTACCTTTCCGGCAGCGCCGCGGGAGTTGCGGTGGGCATTCTCGGGGCCTTCCTGATGACGCCCCACGAATACACCGCGGAAGCCGTCCTCCAAATGCGCCAGGTGGAACACCCGCTGCCGCGTTTGCCACTGCATAACGTGATGGCACGCTCGGCGCTGGCCAACATCATCAATACCCACGGGCTCTACGCGGAGGACCGCAAACGGGAACCCCTCGAAGACATCATCGAGCGCATGCGCCGCAACATCAAAGTGTCCACAAACGAAGGACAAGTCCGGCTCTCTTTCCGCTACCCCGAAGCGCGGCTTTCGAAAAAGGTAGCCGAAGACCTCTCCCTGCGGCTCATCCGGGAATTCGGCGCGGAGATGGCCAATCGCAACGCCCTCTGGACACAAACCTGGAAGGACGAAATCGAAGTGGCGGCGCGTGCCTGGGATGAGGCCGCCCAGGCGGCAGCCAAGTCGCCGTCCCCCCGCGCCGCCTACGATGTGGAACTGGCCAAGCAGCGCTATGCCCTGGTGAAGGCAAAGCTCGCCGAAGCGCAGCACGAGGCGATGGTTCTGAAGCGGGGAATGGGTCCGCAACTCGAGTTCATCGACCCCGCTGCCGTGCGAACTGAAACAGCAAGCCCGTGGGCCCTGCCCATGGTGGGCCTGCTCATCGGCGCGATCGCCACTGCGTTCCTGCGCGGCTTCCGCTAACGTCTACTTCAGCCGCGCCAGCCGCTCTTCAATCGCGCGCTGCAATCGCTGCTTGCGCTCCGCCGTGAGCGACGAATCCTTGGCCAGCAGATCGCGAGCCTTCACCGCCGCCGTGCGCGCCTTGTCCTTCTGGCCGCTCGCTTCATAGGCCTCGGCGAGCGAATCCTGTGTATTGGCGGAGAGCGGATACGCCGCGGCCGCCCATTCGAGCACCGCCACGGCCTGCTCCTTGTCTCCACCCTGGAGCAATGTGCCGCCAATCATGTTCAGCGTGCTTTCCTTCACCAATGGGGCGCCGCGGTCCAATTCCTGCGCCGCCGTCAGCAACTGCGCCGGAGCAACCTTCTTCTCGCGAATGTCGTGGAACGCCCTTGCCGGCGAGGGAGCCGGTGCACGGTACGACGGCTTCACGGTCCCCTTCTTCTCGGCAATCGCCAGCGCCGCCGGATAGAACTGTACGAACGTATTCTCCACGGCACCGTTCGGCGTGTGGCAGGAATGGCAGCGCGAGTTCTGGCCGATTTCCTTCGCCGCTTTCTTCCGCTCGCGCAGTCCGCCCTGGAAGTCAAAAAATGCCCAGCCGGAGGAGAAGCGCCTACTGTCTTTCACCTCCACCTCAACCGCCGCAACATCGGTCTGATAGAAGCCTCCTTTGTTGATGGAACCCTGCGAAGTGGAGAAGCGGATCTCCAGGACAAACATCGCCCCTTCCGGCCACTTGCCCGTTTCCTGAAAGGACGCGTACGCCGATGGCGACACATACACGTTGTCGAACATCGGATTCTCCATCGCCATCGCCGCGGCAGGCCCGTAGGTCATCCCGATGCCGGAGGACAGAAACACCCAATTGCGGTAGTTCTCCGGAAACAGCAACTCACCCTGCTCGTTGTATCGAGGCAGGTCGGAGGCCGCCGCCATCGATGCGCCCAGTGCAATCGAAATCAGCCATCGCATGCCCTATAGGGTAACGGGTTTCGCCGCCATGCATCAGACCGGCCCCGTAACACTTCCTTACCGCATTCTTACCGTTTCCTGGATGCTCCTCCAGGCTCGATTTCACGTTGCCAGATAACCGGCCGGCAACGGCACGGACAAACAAAGGAGCCCAACCATGAAACACACCACCCTCTCACTGATCCTGATGGCCGCCGCCACTGCCGCCCTGGCGCAGAATCCGCAGAACCTCCGCATCGTCTCCATCGGCGATTCCTTCGCATCGGGCGAAGGCAATCCGAACGGCGTTACCGCCGCCGGAGCGGCCGTCTGGTCGAACACGCCCTGCCACCGCTCCATCAACAATGGACGCCGGTTTGCCGCCAATCGCATCAACAACCTGCCGGACGTATCGGTAAGCTTCAGTGACTTCGCCTGCAGCGGCGCCACCATCAACAGCGGCCTGCTCGGCCCCATGACAAGCGCGGCCCCGGAAACGCCAACCGCCCAAATCGGAGGTCAGGTGGCCGCCGTGGCCAACAGCTTCGGCAACCAATTGATCGACATTCTCATGGTGTCCATCGGCGGCAACGACGCCGGCTTCGCGTCCGTGGTCAAGGAATGCATGCTGCCCACCGATTGCCGCACCAGCCCGGTGGTCACCAACGCCATCCAGCGCATCACTTCCGTCGTTCCCCAGCGCCTCGACAATCTGGCCGCGCAACTGGCCAACCTCAACACGCGGTTCGTCTACATCACGGAGTACCCCAATGTGCTGAAGCGCAAAGACGGCGTATTCTGCGGCGGCTTCGACGACCTCTTCATCCCCAGCGGCGATCTGGCGGGCATCGCCATGCGCTTCGTCTCGCAACAGGAATCGCAGTTCCTGCTGGAGAACTTCCTCCGCCCGCTGAACGATCAGTTGCAGGCCGCCGCGCAGCGTCACGGCTGGCGTTATGTGGCCGGAGTGGAAGACACGGTCGCGCCGCATGGCTTCTGTAATGCTCCGGGCCAGCGCTGGGTGAACACGCTGGGCGATTCCTTCGTCCGCCAGGGCAACCACACCGGCACGGCGCACCCCAACGTCGACGGCCACCGCGCCTACGCCGACTCGCTCATCCGCCGCGCCACGCTCGATTTCAATCTGCCGCTCGAAGCCCCGCGCGTTCTGGATATCCAGGAACGCAACGTGGGGGTCGATGTCCCGCTGGCCGTACCCGGCGTTCGCAAGGAGGTGCGCGCCGAAATCAGCCAGGTGCCCTCCACGCTCACGGTGCAACTACAGTTCCGCTTCCGCCGCCTGTTTGAAACCTCGGTCCCGGCCTTCGCCAATGTCACCATGACCGATGCCGGCGCCGGCAGATTGAACCTCTTCCGCGGCATCATTCCCAACTCCGAAACGCTGCTGCCCGGAGAACGCATCGAATATCGCGTCCGCGCCACGTCCAGCTTCAATGGGCAATCACGCACCATCAGCACTTCCATCCGGTCCATCACGCTCGGCGAAGTGCTCGATCAGTAACCTACTTCCCCGCCACGTCGAAACACCACAAACGGTCCTGGTCGCGAATAAACAGGCGGCCCGCGGAGAGAACCGGATAAGACCAGGCCATCTCCCGGTTGCGGGTATGCGTGGGGCGGTCCGGCGGAGTAAACCGCCCCTTTTCGCGATATCCATCGGTGCTCGCTTCGGCGAGCACCACTTCGCCGTTTTCGGTATGCACAAACAGCAAGCCCGCCGCATAGAGCACGGATCCCGGCCCCAGCGAATCCTCCTGCCAGAGTATCTTTCCCGTCTTGAAATCGGCCGCCGCAAGCCCCTTGGGATTGGTGCCGAACAGCACGCCCTTCCACAGCACCTGCCCGCCCAGCGTGTTGGGTGCATCGCGCTCAAAGTACACTTCCTCGGCGGACACGCCATCGGCAGTGGCATGCAATTGCACCAACCCGCCACCGAAGCGCCGTGCGTTGGCGCTGTACACGTAGCCGGCCTCCGCCACAGGCGTGGGAATGTTTGCCGGCCCCGTGCTGGTCTTGGCGTAACGCCACAGGAACTGCCCCGTCTTGGCGTCCACACCCACCACACCCTTATCGAGGAACTGCACGTATTGCCGCCGACCCGCGGCCTCAATGGCGATAGCCGATGCGTACGCCGCGACATCGCCGCCGGGCACAGCGGACTTCCAGAGGACCGCGCCTGTCTTCTTGTGCAGAGCCACCAGCGTCGCCTCCGCGCCTCCAGGCGTCGCCACCAGCGTGTCGCCATCCACCAGCGGCGATTCCGCGTAGGCCCATTTCCCGGGCTTACCGCCGAAGTCCTTGCGCAGGCTCTTGCGCCAGACCTCGGCGCCGTTGGCCAGGCGCAGGCACACCAGATCGCCATCCGAACTCAGCGCGTACAGAACGTCCCCGTCGATGGTCGGCGTGGACCGCGCCATCGGATAGGAAGGCTGTTGATTGGGATCGCCGACATTGCCGAGCCGCACCGTCCAAATCGCCTTGCCAGTCGCTACATCCATCGCCTGAACGAACTCGTTCTCCATGCCGCGGTTGGCAATCACGTACAAGCGTCCGCCCGCGATGGCTGGCGTAGCGTAGCCTTCGCCCAGATCCTTCACCTGCCACATGAGGCGCGGCCCGTTCTTCGGCCACTGCCGAGCCAGGCCCGTCTCGGCCGAGATGCCGTCACGGTGCGGCCCGCGCCATTGCGGCCAATCGGCGGCGGAACAGAGAGAAAGCACAGCCGTGCCCAGAAGGATCCAACGTGGCCCAGTCATACGGATTATTCTCCTACCTTTTTGCGAGCCTCCGTGGCACGCTTCGCATCGAGCGCCGTCTGTGGTCCCGGAAAATCCTTCGCTGCCTGCAGGGCCATGGCGAGCGCCTTTTCCAGATCGGCGCCGTTCTTTCGCATCAGACCGTACTCCATCCGCGCATGGATCCACTGCTGGCGGTACGACAATTCCCGCGACTTCTCGAGGATCTGATCGAACAGGCGCATCGCGATCTGATAGGGCTGCTCGGCATCCGCGAACCGCCCGGATCGCCGTAGCGCCGAAGCCAGGCCCCACCATGAATTCGCCACATCGTCCAAATGGCGGAGCACTGTAGGCTTCGCCTCGAGGATGGGCTGCGTGATGGCGAGCGAGCGCCGGAAATCGGCCACTGCCAGCGAAGGATGGCTCATCAGGTACACGGTCCCCTGACAGCGATGGGCCAGAGCGAGGTCGATCTTGGCCTGCTCGTTGGCCGGATCGGCATCGAACGACTTGCGCGCCCAGCGCAGCGCTTCGCCGCAATGATAGGCGGCCCGTGGCACATCG
>CALFYN010000570.1 GCA_937952345.1 uncultured Acidobacteriota bacterium | reverse complement strand
GGGCTCTTCGGGCGGGAGGAGTGGCTGCGGGTACTGCGGGAAGTGGGATTCGAAGTGAAGATCGTGCCGCTGGAGCATAGCGAAGTAGAACAGGGCCAGGTGGAATTGTTTTTGTGCACGAAGCCCGCGTGATCTGCGTCGGGCTTTGCTACGCTTGGCGCATGATCGGGCGATTGTTCCTGGCTGTGTTGGCGGCGGGTTGTGTGTGGGGAGCGGATCCCGCGGTGACGCTGGCGATGGAAGAGTTGCAGGTTGCGTTGGCTTCGATTGGACGGAAGGTTCAACCGGCTCCAGTGGACGTGCGGATCGTGGATGGGGCCGGCCCGGCGGAAGGGTATGAGTGGCGGGGGAGAGGTGGGCGTGTCGAGGTGACCTCACCTTCCGCGTTGGGCGCGGCGTATGGGATCGAGCGGCTGGCGTGGCTGACGCGGAGTCTGCGGCGCTTTCCGCCTTCGGATGGGAAGGAGGCTCCGGCGCTGCGCTACCGGGTGATGTTTCTGCGGCGGCTGATTGCGGACTCGGCGAATGGTCCCGCGGACGATGCCGCGTCGATTGCGAAGGAAGTGGCGCGGTTTCGAGGTACGCTTCGGGAGGTATTGCGGTTCGGGTTTAACGGTGTGACATTTCGCGGATTGGAACACTATGTTCCTTCCGAGGATGGCGTCTACGGGCCACGGTCGGAGCGGTACCGAAAGTTGTTGAAAGCGCTTGTTGCCGAGGCTCATGCCCATCACATCCGCGTGACGCCGTATGCGGAAGAGGCGATCTATCTGCCCGTGTGGCTGGAGAAGGTGGGGGCGAAGCCGTCGGTAAAAGATCCGATGTTCGTGGGGGCGATGGCGGATAAGTATCGCCGGTTGCTGCGGGCGGTGCCGGAGTTGGATGGCGTCACTCCCTGCGTGGGGGAGATCATTCCCAGCTACGATTTTCGGGCGCTGGATATTGTGCATGCGGCGGAGAGCGAGCCGGATGTGCGGTTGGAGGAGCGGTACCGGACGTTCTTCGGCGCGGTGCGCGATGTGGTGGTGGGGGAGTTCGGCAAGTTGATGATGCCGTGGACGTGGGCGACGAATGATTGGGAATTAAGCGGAGTGCCTGAGGTGTATCGAAAGACGTTCGGGCCGCTGCCTGTGGAGCAGCTGCACCCGGTGATCAAGCTGACGAAGCAGGATGCGTGGTATTACGGGACGGCGTTCAATCCGACGTTTGGACAGACGAAGCATGGCGGCATTGCGCTGGCGGAGTTGGCGAGCCAGTATCAGGGGCTCGGGACGGTGGTGGATTTTCCGGCTCGATGGGCGGGAGCCGCACTACAATACGCGGCGGGGCGTGGAATTGTTGGTGTGATGACAGGGCAGCCGCTGGAGAATCTCTTGCAGCCTGGGGTGGCATATGTGTTCTCGCGAATGAGTTGGAATCCAACGGGGGACGCGGATGCGTTGGCCGAGGAGTGGGCGGCGGCGACGTTCGGCCCGGCGGCGGCGAAACAAGTGACTCGCATTTTGTTTTTGGGCAGCGAGGCGTCTCGGCACATGTTCTACTGGCAGCCGGTGGCGCTGGATGGTTGGCCTCCGCAGCAGCATGTGCGCGTGAATCAAATTGTGGTGAAAGGTAATGTGTTCTGGGATTCCGGGCGGGAACACGACGGCTTTCTACGGACTCTGTATTTAAAATTGAAGCCTTATGCGGAGGAGATGGATGCCGAGGCGGGACGCGCAAAGGAGATTGTGGCGAAGATGCGGGCGTTGTTCGCGGAATCGCGCGGGCGGATGGATCTGCACCCGGCGGCCAAACTGGAGGAGATGCTGCGGCATTCGGATGCGACAGCATCCCTGATGCGGGACTACACGCGGCTGATCCTGGGGTATTTCAGGTATCGAGAGAAACGGACTGGGGAAGCGCGCTTGCGGCTGCGCAAGGACGTTGCGGCAATGAAGGAGTCGATGGCGGCGTATCGGGCGGAGTTCCGGTTTTTCGAATTGAACGGAATGGAGCAGGCGGTGGTGCTGGCGGAGCGGGCATTGGTCAACTTAGATGAGGCCGAACGGGTGCTACGCGAGGCTCCGACACCGGAACAGATTCAGGAGCGGATTCTGGCGGCTCGCCAGGAGGATCGTAAGGTGCTGGCGGCGCATCCGGAGGCGGAACTGGTTCTGCGGTGGAAGGGTTCGGTGGATGCGCGGAATATTCTGCGGATTGCAGGGGAGCAGATCCGGACGGAGCGGCTGACCGGAGATGGGATTCACGCGGTGGAGACGCGCTTTGCGAAGGCGGTGCTTCGGGAGGAGGGGTGGCGATACGTTGTGAAGCCGCTACGCGAGCGAGGGATTGCGCACGTGCTGGAAGCGCCCATGGGGAAGAACGGATTCACGCTGTCTTTGTATGTGGACGACCCGGAGCCTTCCAGCGCGGTGCTGGAATTCGAGGTTTACCGACTGAAGAGGCGCTGAAGGAAGGCTTTGATGAGGGCGAACATTTCGAATTGGAAATGTTCACGATCGAAATTGGGGGGATCGTGAGCAGGGGCGAAGGCTGGTGTGATCATAGAGGGCGGGAACGGACTGAGGAAGGAGAAGTGTCCGGCGTTCGGGATGACGTGGTGTTCGATCGGCGTATCGGATGGAAGGCCTCGTTTGACGATTTCGCCGTGGCCCGCGGGAGTGTGCGGGTCTTTTTCGGCGGTGAGCATGAGGATGGGGACTCGCACGTTGGCGAGTGCGCCGGGCGCCATGAACCATGGGGTCGCGGGAGCGAGAAGGACTAGGGCCTTGATGCGGGGATCTGAGCTCACTTCGATGGAGGAGGGTAAACCGCCGGCGGCAGCGAGCGCGGTGTAGCCTCCAAGGGAATGGCCGATGATGGCGATGTGATCGTGGGCGATGTACGGGGCGAGAGTGTCGTGGGAGAGGGTGACGTCAAGGATTTGCGTGATGAGCCGGGGACGGTTTACGAGGTTTTCGGTGGTGTTGGCGAGGGAGTTGTCGTTGCGATTGTTGCGAGGATGTTCGGGGGCGACGGCGATGTAGCCGCTGCGGGCGAGATGCGCGGCGAGATTGCGATGGACGAAAGGCGAACTGCCCGTTCCGTGGGAGATGAGGATGAGCGGGTAGCTGCCTGGCTCGATGGATGCGTCTCTTGCGGCGGAGAGGGTGTAGGGGCCGCCAAGCGGCACGGGGGATTCCGGCGCGCTGGCGGGGTAGGTGATGAGCATCGGAACGGGCTGCTGGAGGAGGAAGCAGCCGGCTGTCATTTGTTGAACGACCATCCCATGGGAGTGCGGTGGAGGATCGCGGGAGGAGATGTGGGCTCGACGGCGATCTTGTGGGTGGCGCTGATGAGTTCGATGCGATGTGGAGTGAACTCGATGAGGGTGTAGTTGGGGCCATCGGGGCCGCCGGGGAAAAAAGCCTGCCACTCCTTTCGCCAGTGTTTGCGGCGCTCGGCGGGGGTGTTGACGATGCGGGAAGTGCCGATCAGGGTGACGTAGCTGGGGCCGGACTTGTCGTAATAGGCGAGCGTGGTGCGCGGGTTCTTGCGGATTTGCGCGATCTTGCGGGATGAGGGATTGGTGCCGAGCCAGACACGCATCTGTGCATCGGGGGGAAAAGGTTGCATGAGGCGGGCCTGGGGTTCAGTGGCGGCGTCGACGGTGACGAGGAAGCAGAACTCGGCGGATTGCATGACCGCGCGTGCGGCGTCGAGGACGGTTTGCGGCGTGGGTTGCGCGGCGGTGTAGAGGGTGAGGCTGAGGAGTAGTGAGAGCATCAGCGGTCGATTTTGACGAGCGATTTGTCGAGTTGTTTGAGGTTGGCCTTACCGCAAAGGGCCATGGCGAGGGCAAGTTCCGATTGGAGCAACTGAAACACCTTTTCGATGCCTTGCTGGCCGAATGCGCCGAGTCCCCAGAGGACGGGACGTCCGACCATGACTGCGCTGGCGCCCATGGCGAGGGCCTTGAGGATATCGGTGCCGCGGCGGAATCCGCTGTCGATGAGGACGGGGAATTTGCCGTTGACGGCCTGTACGATTTCGGGGAGGACTTCGATGGTGGAGGGGGCGTATTCGAGGTAACGGCCGCCGTGGTTGGAGACGATGATGCCGTCGGCGCCGTGTTTGACGGCGAGCGCGGCGTCTTCGCCGGTGAGAACCCCTTTGATGAGGACGGGAGTCTTGGCCCAGTCTTTGAGTTTGGAAACGTAGGTCCAATCCCACTGTGCGACGAGCGTGGCTTCGAGCCTGTATGGGAGCGGCTTGCGCTCAGGGTCTTGACGGCGGCGGCGCGCGTTGGAGGCGGAGGACCCGGCATCGCCCGCGGGCACCTGGGCACGCACACGATTGCGGAGGAGGCGCTCGCGGTGTGAGTTGTAGGGGGCATCGACGGTGAGAACGACCACCTTGTAGCCGGAGGCAACGGCGCGTTCGACACGCTCGCGTGTGGCGAGGTCGTCCTCGCGGGGATAGAGTTGCCACCATTTATTGGCTTCGGTGGCCGCGGCGACTTTCTCGAATGGATAGCTGGAATTGCTGCTGAGACAGATGATGGTTTCGCTGGCGGCGGCGGCTTTGGCTGTGGCGAGTTCGCCGTCGGGGTGGGCGAGTTGATGGCCGGCGGTGGGTGAAAAAAGAATTGGGGAGGATACCTTCGTGCCGAACAATGTTGTGGAAAGATCCATGTTGGTGGCATTGACGAGCATGCGCGGGCGGATGACGATGCGGTCGAATGCTTCGCGGTTGCGGCGTAGGGTCCATTCGTTATCGACGCCGCCGGCGATGTAGTCGTAGTTCTGTTTCGGAATGCGGTAGCGGCAGAGCGGCTCGAATTCGAAGACGTTGACCATGTCGTCGAGTCCGGGGAGGTGTTCGGGTTTGTAATCGAGATCCTTTTGAGCGCGCATGAGCGGCGAAGCGGCGAAAAAAGAGAGGAGCTTGTGGAAGGCCTGGCGGCGGGTGTCGTTCATGAGTATCTCCTTAGCGCTGTTCATGGCAGAAGGTGCAGTCGTTCTTGGCGTTGTTTGCGCGATGGCACTCCATGCAGGCTTGCATGCCGAGGTCTTTCTCGCGGCGCAGCGTGTCGCGCGTGGCGATGGGGCCGTGGCAGGTTTCGCAGGTGACGCCATCGACGGCGTTGTGACGCTGGTGATTGAAGAAAACGTAGTCGGGGATGCGATAGACGCGCACCCAGGGAAGTTTCTTTCCTTCGCTGTGATGGGCGGCGAGTTTGGCGATGTGGGGGCTGTCCGTTTTGATGGCGCGATGGCAGTTCATGCAGACGGAAGTGGCGGGGAACGTGGCGAAGTCGCCGGGGTCTGGCATGGGATGGCATTGCTTGCAGGCGAGTCCGGCCTTGGTGGCGTGCGTCTTGTGGCTGAAAGGGACGGGCTGCTCAGGGGCGGGGCGTTCGTATTTGGGCGATGGAACCTGGGCGTTCAAGGCGGCCGCAAGCAGGAAGAGACAAAAGCGCATTGATCGCCTATTCTACTGCACCTTCAGGACGATCATGGTCATGTCGTCGTTCTGCGGGGCGCCGGCGGTGAACTCGTCGACGGCGTGGAGCATGGCGGGAAGGATGGCTTCGGGATGCAAGGGGCGGCAGCGGAGCGCGATTTCGAGCAGGCGCTCTTCGCCGAATTCCTCGCGGCCGTGATTCATGGCTTCGGTGAATCCGTCGGTGTAGAGGAAGAGGGAATCGCCGGGGTGGAGTTGCACCTGCGCTTCGCGGAAAACGGCGCGCTTGGTCCAGCCGATGGCGACGCCGGTGGATTTGAGGAGTTCATGGGATCCGTCGGCGCGGATGAGAAATGGCGGATTGTGGCCCGCATTGACGTAGCGGAGACGCTTGATGCTGGGGTTGTACTGGGCGTAGAAGAGTGTGGCGAAGTGGCCTTTGGCGCTGGACTCATCGACGAGGAGATTGACGTTGGCGATGAGGGCGGAGAGATCGGGGTTGAGGACCATGGCCTGGCCTCGGACGGAAGTCTGGAGTACAGCCATGAGGATGGCCGCGGGGATTCCTTTTCCGCTGACATCGCCGACGGCGAGACAGAGGCGGCCTTCGGAGAGGGCCATGTAGTCGTAGTAATCGCCGCCGACGCTGAGTGCGGGGCGGCAGATGCCGGCGTAGAGGATGCCTTCGATTTCGGGACGCTTTTGCGGGAAGAGGCGATGCTGGACGTCGCGGGCGATCTCGAGTTCGCGGTTGAGGCGCTCGCGTTGCGCGGCCTCGGCGGCGACTGTTGCGGTGAGGCGGCTGTTTTCGAGGGCGAGCCCGGTTTGCGCTGCGACGCTGCGGAGGAGGCTCAAGTCGGTGCGGCTGTAGGGTTCGTCGGAGAGTTTGGGGCCGAGGGCGACGAACCCCTCGAGATCGTTGCGGAGTTCGAGCGGGAGCAGAACCTGGGCATCGAGCGAGGCGAGGCGCATCCGATCGGGATGCGAGTCGAGATCGCGATTGACCCAGGACTGCGGATCTTCGAAGTAGAGTGTTTGTGGGGTTTTGGAATGCTTGAGGCGCGTGGCGACGGGATCGTTGGGAGCGAATGCAGCGGACGGTACTTCGTTGTAGCCGATCGCGAAGGCGGGCGTGTAGGCGTGCCCATTGCGGAGGAGGAAGGCGATGCGGGGGACGTGCAGCGATTCAGAGATACGGCGGCAGACAGTCTCGAGGAGGCGATCGCGATCGAGGATGGTGCGGACTTCGTCGCTGAGATCGCTGAGGATCTGTTCGC
>CALFYN010000569.1 GCA_937952345.1 uncultured Acidobacteriota bacterium | reverse complement strand
GATGATCACCGCGCCGATTACCTCGGCTGCATGGGACACCCCATCGTCAAAACACCGCACATCGACGCACTCGCCGCCCGCGGTACGCTCTTCCGCAACGCTTTCGCCACCAGCCCCATCTGCACGCCCAGCCGCACCTGCTACTTACTCGGCCAGTGGGAGCGCAAGCACGGCATCAACTTCAATTCCCAATCCACCGTCCACCCTGATGCCTTCGCTCTTTCCTACCCCTCTCTCCTCAGAAAGGCCGGCTATTTCACCGGCTACGTAGGCAAGAACCACACCCCCGTTGCCAAAGGCGGCTACGCCAGCGGCCACATCGAAAGCCAATTCGATTTCTGGTACGGCAACCACGGCCACATCCAGTTCTACCCCAAAGACCGCCACCCCATTTACCGCAACTCCCACGCAACCACCCAACCCGAAGTCCTCCTCGAAGGCGCCTCCAACTTCCTCACTCCCGATGACCAGTTCCTCGCCGCCGGCGAATTCCTCCGCCGCCGCCCCGCCGATGTGCCGTTCGCGTTGACGTTGTGTTTCAATCTCCCCCACTCGGCCAGCACCAACTCCATGCGCCAGCTCCCCGGCGACCCCGAACTCTACCGCACCGCCTACCGCGATCGCGCCGCCCAAATACGCCTCCCTGAAACCTACATCGCCGCCAAAGAGATCGCCACGCCGAAGATCCCGCGCCACGTCTACAGCGGCCAGTTCATTCCCTCCTACAACTACGTCAAAACCCCCGAAACCATGCGCGAGATGCAGATCCGCACCTGCCAGACCGTCACCGGCATCGACAACGTAGTGGGCTCGCTCGTCGAACAATTGCGCCGCCTCGGCCTGGAACAAAACACGGTCATTTTGTTTTCCTCCGATCACGGCCTCTTCCACGGCGAACACGGCCTCGGCGGCAAAGCCCTCCTCTATGAGGAATCCATTCACATCCCGATGATCGTTCATGACCCGCGTCTCAAAACGCAGGTCCGCGAATCCCGCGAATTCGTCGTCCCCGCCGACATCGCTCCCACCATCCTCTCCCTCTGCGGCGAACGTGTCCCCGCCTCCATGCAGGGACGCAGCATGGCCGGCCTGCTCCGCGGCGAAACCGCCGGCTGGCGCAAAGACGTCTTCTGCGAAAACCTCTTCACCGATCAGGAATACCCCCGCGCCGAATGCGTCCGCAATCACGACTGGAAGTACATCCGTTATTTCCGCCGCTTCCCCGAGGGCGCATCCACGCCCCATCCCTACGCCGCCACGCTCGAAGCCTCCATCCAGGGCGAACAACCCGTCTACGAAGAACTCTACAACCTTCGCGAAGACCCGCACGAAAAACACAACCTTGCCGGCGATCGCCGCGCCCTCATGGCCACCATGCGCCGCCGCTGCGCCGAACTGGTCAAGGAAGCCAAAGGAGCTTCCGGTCCACCCTGGACTCTTCCCTCTACGGGGCCGCGCACCGGAGCCGGCGACTAATCCAGCCGCTTCCCATCCGGACCCCAGCCCTTCGTGCAGTAATGCGACGCATTCGCCGCCTGATACCGCACCTTCGCCAGTTCAGGAGTGTCCAGCTTCTTGTACCCCTGAATCCTCGATTCCAGCGCAAAATCCAGAATCCCGCTAGTCAACATCGTTCGCTCCACCGGATACGGCGGCTTCCCCGTCGTGAACAGAATCTCAATGTTCTTCACCAGACAACCAAAGTGATGGTGCGGCTTTCCAGGCTGCAAGTGCATCAGTGTCGAAACCGGCTCAGCCTGTCCCTTCACATCCACCGCAACCGTGAAATCCTCCACCAATCCCGTCAGCAGAAAAGCAGCAGCCTTCAATCCATCGTTGTAATCCACAACAAACACCGCCGGCTTCTTCACCAGTTGCTTCACATCGCCCGTCTTCCGCGTCTTGCTATGCGTCAGCGCCTTCTCAAACAGCCGCTTCACCCACCCGTTCTGCTCAATGAAACCCCAGCAACCATCGCCCTCCAGACACTGCACCGCGCGCACGCCCGTCTCCCCGCCCTTGCGCCGCTCCGTCATGCATTGCAGCGATTCCAGCACGTGAAACCCATAGATATCCAGCCCGCTATAAGAGATCGCCACCGCATGCGATTGCTCCGCCCCAAACGGAGCGTCCACCGCCGGAATCCGCCACGCCACGGGAGCCGATGACCCCGCCAGCATCGGAAACTTCAGTTCCTGCGAAATCTCCACCATGCGTTTCGCCTGATGCCAGTTCCACGACAGATGCTTATCGTTGAACACCGGAACAGACCGCCCGCTCTCCCGAAACACGTCCGTGATCTTCAGAAACATCTCAAACCGCGGATAGAGCTTCTGCTCCTTGTCATTCGACGGATAATCGCCGTGCTCCCCAATCAGCAGCACGCCATCTACCGCCAGCCGCGATCCGCCCAGCGTCAGCGCCTCGTACACCGTGCGGTAAATCGGCACATTGTAACGCCGCGCCATCTCCCGGCTCATATCCGTCTTCGGAACCTGCTCCGTAAACATCGAGACAATCTTGTTCGCCGGATACGGCGGCTGCCGGTCCTGATTGAATCCCTCCAGGTAC
>CALFYN010000568.1 GCA_937952345.1 uncultured Acidobacteriota bacterium | reverse complement strand
CCGAGGCCATGGCCTCCCCCAGCAAGAGCAGCCTCTTCACGGGGCTCTATCCGCCCCGCCACGGCGCTTTTGAGGAGTTCAGCTTCGTCCGCAGAGACTTGGCCGCCACCTGGCCGCATTGGTTCTCCGCCTTGGGCTACCGTGTCACACTGGCCGGGGTGCCCGGATTCGGCCCTCGCCAGGTTTTCCCCTTCGACTACCAACCCCTCGATTCCGTCCCCCGCTATCTGCGGCTGCAACACGCCAAACCCTTTTGCCTGATCGTTTCCCTTCCCGTTCTCGAAGACTTCCCTTCCTCCTCCCAATCGGAAGCTCCCGTACCCGCCTACGCTGTCGATACCCCGGAAACCAGGCGCTGGATGGGTCGATATCGTGATTCCTTGCACGCCATGGACCGCTGGATCGGCGAAGTCCTCCCCCACATCAAGGGAAACACCATCACCGTCTACACCAGCGCCCACGGGCCTTCCCTGCCCTTCGCTAAGTGGAGTCTCTACGACGCCGGAATCCACGTGCCCCTGCTCATCCGCTGGCCCGGTGTGACCCCGGCGGAGTCCCAAGCCATGGTGAGTCTCATCGATGTCCTCCCCACTCTGCTCGAAGCCTGCGGCGGCGCGCCTCCCGCCGGCATCGACGGCGCCAGCTTTCTTCCTGTGCTAACCGGGCGTGCCGCACACCACCGCCAGGAAATTTACGCCGTTCATCACAACCGCGGCTCCGTCTCCGGCTCCGATTGCCCCATGCGCGCGGTCCGCACCAAAAGCCACAAATACATCGTCAATCTCAAACATTGGATTCACTTCGGCAACATCTGGTGGCGCGGCAATGATGGCAGCGATTCGCGGGATCCGGTCCGCCGCCCGCCGCCGGCTCTCTGGCAGGAGTGGCTCTTCCTTGCCGCCCGGAATGAGCATGCCATGAACCGGACGGCTTTGTGGCGGGTTCGCCCTGCTGCCGAGTTATACGACCTGCAATCCGACCCTCACGAATTGAAGAATCTGGCGGCGGAGGAAGAGGTCGCCGCCGTGAGAACAGAACTGCACCGCAAACTCACCGTCTGGATGGGCGCGCAGAAAGACAAATGGCTCGGGTTCTTAGAATAGAAACGCCGCCCGCTTCTCCAGCAGGCGGCGTTCGTGAATACTCTGATTGTGCGGCTTCTTAGGCGAAACTGCGGATCGCCGCGGCTTCGTCGTCATGCACTTCGAAAACCGTGTACAGCTTGGTGAT
Source organism: uncultured Acidobacteriota bacterium (assembly GCA_937952345.1). GTDB lineage: Bacteria > Acidobacteriota > Terriglobia > Bryobacterales > Bryobacteraceae > CADEFT01. The sequence continues at coordinate 1,549 of CALFYN010000568.1, read as the reverse complement.
CTGCAGCAAGTCCTGAATGCGCTTGCTCAGGTTGAGGAGTTTCAGTTGGCCACCTTGATTGGTGACGGTGGTAAAGGCGGAGACCAGCTCGCCAATTCCGGAGCTGTCGATGTAGTTCACTTCGCCCAGGTTCAACAGAACCTTCTTGTGGCCTGCCCCCAGAGAGTCGCGAATCAGATCGCGCAGGGCGCTGGTGCCCTCGCCAAGGGTAATGCGGCCCGCGGCATCTATCACAGTAACGTCGCCAACCTGGCGGGTGCTCAGTTTCACACTCACTGTCTCATCCTCCTACGAAATTGCGAAAAAGATTGACCATTGTAGCTCCTCGGTGTCGCGGCACGCAAATGCGGAACATGCCGCCTCTATCTTGGAGCCAAATATTTGACCATCGTGACTTCCGTCCCGGCCGGATGCAGCCGTCGCACCTGGAACTCGTCCACAAACGCCTGGATCAGAAGAATACCGCGCCCGGACTCCTTCAGTAGATTCTCCTGGGCAAGCGGGTCGGGGACGCGCGATATCTCGAATCCGCTCCCTTCATCCGTCACCACCACCTTCAGCGACTCGCTACCCTGCCAGACCTTCATCCGGACTTTCTTCACTCCGCTGTATTTGTTGCCGTGAACAACAGCATTCACCATCGCCTCCCGCATGGCGATGCCGATGCGGTGCAGCTCGTCTTCGTCAAAGCCCATCTTCTCGGCAAGCTCGACGACGGCAGCTTCGGCCACATCCACGCTCTTCAGATCGCTGTCATAGACAGCGTCCACGCGCGGAGAACCGCTGTGTTGTTCAGCGTCCAAGTTCTCCATGGATTCCCTGTGTCAAAGGCATGCGTCTCAAAGGCGAATCTGCACGATAAAATAGGCGAGGTGGAAAAGTCAAGCGAGGGAAAGCTAATCGGAGAAACATACATCCGAACTCTGGAACAGATCGCAGGCTCACGCACACACACCTATCCTGTGCGTGCGGCGTAAGATCACAGGAAACTTCTTAAGCGATCCCGGAGCCCGGCGATCTGTCCCAGAATTTCAGAACTCTACTTCTCTTGCGCCTCTCGCAGAAGGCGCTACGGCTGTTATTCAAGCATGCGGATGCTGAAAATCAGGCCGCCAACAACAGCCACCGTGATAACGGCGGTTACCAGGTACTTCGTCCAACGTTCAGCAGGCGTTACTTGCTGCTGCTCGTCATGCTTCATGGTATCGTCCAAACTTTCGAACATGGAACACCTCCCAGAGGTTGGGGGAACACGTTACGCCCACCAAGGAACGGCACGGGGTCTGGCGCGCACATCGGCCAGCCTCAGAACGAACTGCGTACGACGAAACCAGTTATGAAAGATCGGAGGACTCTACGAATCCGCCCCCATTGTATTCCGTTTTTCTCCCGAGTGCACGGGAAAACAACAGCGTGAAGAGGGCATGCTAGCCAAATCTCGATTACCTTTCAATGGAGAAGACGATCCGGCGGGGGTAAGAAGTTTCACCAGCAGGACGATATCTTTGGGGGCGGTCCGGGCGCCGCCCCCTCCGTGCTTCTGCTTACT
>CALFYN010000567.1 GCA_937952345.1 uncultured Acidobacteriota bacterium | reverse complement strand
GGCCAACTGGCCGTAGGCGGCGGTGGCGAAATACAGATCGCTCGGCTGCCAGGCGATGGCGGAGATCGTGCTGGGATGATCGGGGAAGTCTCGCAGGAGTTGGCCCGCGCTATTCCACAACTTCAGCACACGCCCGGCGCCGGTGAGCAGGTAATCCTTCGCCGGGGAGAAGGCCACCTGCTCCACCCATTGAGCTCCGGCGTTCAGTTCGCGCAGCGGTTGGCCTGAAGCGGCATTCCAGATTCGCGCGCAACCATCCTGCCCCGCGCTGGCCAGCAGACGGCTATCCGCACTCCAGGAGATGGCGAGCGCGCCGACCGAGTGGCCGGGCAATTCGCGCAGGAAGCGGCCATCGGCGGTGAAGATGGCCACCGGCCCGCCGATCAGCGCCGCGGCCAGCAGACCGCCGTCCGGGGACCATTCCAGGCGCACCACGTGGTCACCGAGGTGCGCCTCCCAGGACTTCTTCAATTCCGGAGCGGTGACCGTGGGTGGAGCTAGCGTACGAGGCATTTCATGAATCCCTCAGTAAGCGCGGCACGGTCGAGATTGCGGCCGATGAAGATGAAAGAATTGTGGCGGGGCTCGTTGCCCCATTCGCGATCGGGACGTCCGTCGAACAGCATGTGGACGCCCTGGAAGACGAAGCGCTGCGATTCGCCCGCGATGCTCAACACTCCCTTCATCCGGAAGATGTCGGGTCCCTTTTTCATCAGCAGATCGCCCAGCCAACGGTTCAGTTTCTTCTGATCGAGGTCGCCGGCGACGTTAAACCCTACCGACGAGACTTCTTCATCGTGCTCGTGATCGGGCTTGTATTCCTTGCTCACAGCCGGCGCAAGCGCACCCGAGCCGTGCAGCACCGCGGAGAATTCATCGGGATGATGCTCCGTAAAGAGCGCATAGGGACCGGGTGTGGAAACGTTGATGCAGAACCTTTTTTCGCCCTGGCCGCGCAGAATGAGTTGGTGGAGATCGTATCCGGGTTTGATCGCGCCGCCTGGTTCAACGAGATTCTCCTCGGAAGAGAACGTGAGCACGGCGTCCATCTGCGCGCCTTCCAGACCCTGGTAGTCCGCGCCCTTCACTGGCATGACGGCGACGCTCATGATGGGGTCCGGACCATCTTGCATGACAAGCTCATATGCGCCTACGCCGAGTTCGTAAACGCCACCCCATTCAAACGGGTACTCGGGTTCGAGGAACATCGGGTCGACCTGCAGAGCCCGATCGAGATTGAAGCCGCCAAGACCGAGGATCTTATCCATATCCACAGCGGCATCGCGCGTTCGGTAAATGCGCGCGGCGGGGTTCATCTCGCGGATACGGGCTTCGAGCTTGTCGACATCAGGGGCGGGGACGAGATCGATCTTGTTGAGCAGGATGACGTCAGCGAATGCTACCTGTTCCTTGGCTTCATCGGAGTCGTCGATGTGTTGCCAGATGTGTTTGGTGTCCACCAGCGTGACAATACCATCCAGCGCCATTCGCTCTTTCATTTCGTCGTCGACGAAGAAGGTCTGGGCAACGGGGGCGGGGTCGGCGAGCCCGGTGGTCTCGATCATGATGTGATCGAAGCGGTCACGGCGCTTCATCAGATTGCCGAGAATGCGGATCAAGTCGCCGCGTACGGTGCAACAGATGCAGCCGTTGTTCATCTCGAAGATCTCTTCTTCGGCGTTGACGATCAGTTCGTTGTCAACGCCAACCTCGCCGAACTCGTTTTCGATCACGGCGATGCGTTTGCCATGATTCTCGGTAAGGATACGATTGAGCAGCGTGGTTTTACCGGAGCCGAGGAAGCCGGTAAGCACGGTTACCGGAACCCGTTCCGGGGCGATAGTGGGACTCATCAGGGTTCTCCTTTCGGTTTCACGCCACGGCGGCGGGGATCTCTTCGCCGGCGAAGCGTTGCATGCGGAACTTCTCGAGCGAATGCGGCAGCGGCGCCAACTCACCGGTGCGTTCACAATCCGAGGCCCAGTCCGCAAGGGCTACATACTGCGACTGTTCAGACAAGCCGCCGAGAAAGATGGCCTGGGCGCCGAACAGGATCATGACGACGTTGGTGGCATCACAGGGGCCTAGGCAGCCGCTGATGGTGAGGTGAATCTTCTTCGGAAGCATGCGGCGCTTCCACTCGGCCTTGAGCCAATCCACGGGGACCGCCGGATGCCCTTTGTCGGTGCGGCCGCAGCAGCATCCGAGACAAACCACTACTTGGCCCAGCGTCTTGCGCGTGGTGAACGGTGCGGTGTCGCGGCGGCTCATGGAACAGTCCTCCTGGTCGTGCTTGCCCACTGACGGAATTGCGCGCGGGATCGTGGCAGTGGCGGCCGCCCGCCGAGCGCCAGCGCGGCCTCCAACAGCAGCGGCGGTTCGAGGGACGCATGAGTCAGCATGTCGCGGTCGGCCAGGACCTCCGCCGGTTCACCGCGCGCCAGAATGCCGCCCTCGAAGAGCACACACACTTCGGCCGCCCATTCGTAAGCGAAGTCGACCTCGTGAGTGGCCAGGATGATCGCCGTGCCTGCGGCAGCCAACGTGTCGAGTATCTCGCGAAGGGCACGCACACCACCTGGATCGAGCCCGGCAGTCGGCTCGTCGAGCAGGAGAACGGAAGGTGTCTGGACGAGGAGTCCGGCTAACGCCACACGCTTCTTCTCGCCGAGGCTGAGTTCATGCACGGGCCGCGTGGCGAGGTGCGAAATCGCCATATCGGCGAGAGCCTTCTCCACGAGGTTTCGCGCTTCGGGCTCTTGGACGCCATCCTGCAGCGGGCCGAATGCGACGTCTTGCTCCACGGTAGGGGCCAGCAGTTGGTCTTCAGGATCCTGCAGCAGCAAACCTACCTCTCGGCGCCATCGCCGCATTCCGGCGCGGGAACGCTCAGCCGGGGAGCCTTTCAGATAGATCTCTCCGTGGCAAACGTGCTCGGCTCCACTCAGCAGCAGCAGCAATGTCGACTTACCCGCTCCGTTGGCACCAAGCAGGGCGATGCGCGCGCCGGCCGGCGCGGCGAGGTGGATGTTGCGGACCGCCCAGTGTCCGGGTGAATAGGCGTAAGAGACTCCGTGCGCCGCAAGCGCTGCGTAATTCACCAAGGGAAGCGGCTCCGGAAATAGATTGCGGCAGCAAGAAGCGAAGCATGCAGGGCCACGGCTGAAACAAGGAAGGCCCGGGATGTTTCGGCGCGAGGCGCCATCATGGGAAAACCGTCGAGGCCGCGCAGCGACGCGCCGCGCTCCACCCGCCGCGCCGTGCGGATGGTGCGAGCAAGCAGGTTGCCTGCCGACAAGGCCGCTAACCGCAAAGAGGGCCGGCCCCCGCGCAAGCGGATATCGAGACCGAGACGGAGCCTCTCGAGCAGTTCCCAGATGGATGCGATCAGCCGATACACAAGAAAGGCCAGTTCGATCAACACGGCGGGGACACGCGCCCGCCGGGCGGCCAGCAGCAGGTCCGGCACCGGCGTCGTCATGGCCAGCAGCGTCATGCAGGCCGCAGCGGCGGCACCGCGCATCCAAGCGGTTGCAGCACGCTCCCAACTTCCCGCCCAAAGCAGCGGCAATAGAGCGGCCGACAGAAATCCTATCTGCGGAGCAAGGAACCGGAGCCACGAGCGAACTTGGATTCGCGCGCCCGCCAGCGCCGCCGTGGCTGCGGCCGCGAAGATCGCGACGGACCACGGCTTTGCCGGCAGCAGGGAAGCGAGTAGGAGAAGTCCGCCTCCGAAGACCAGTTTGTCGATCGGGCTGCGCGTGCGCCACGCGTTGTCGAACGCGATGTGATCGAGAGGCGCGTGAATGTGCATTACTCTGTCCGCCTCCGCAGGCGGGTGCAGGCGAAGCCGAACAACACTGCGCCAACCACGGCCTGACTACCGAAAGACAGTGCTTGAGAGCGTTCACTCGGATCCCAGACCGGTTGCCGCGAAGGTGGCGGCAGCATGGCGGATACACGCTCGTCGGCATCCACGCGACCGGTTCCCGAGGCGAGGCTCCATGCCGTAACGCCGAGCGCCACGCTGAAAGCCATTACCAAGGTCAGATTCTTCATCGCTGTGCCCATGCCTCCCATCCGGCAATCCGGATACCGCCGGAGTTGACGAGGGCGCGCAGAACGGCAACCGTAAACACTGCTTCGACGGCTGCGACGGGAAACTGCGTGACCGAGAAGACCGCGGCAACCTTCAGGAAAGCCGTGGCCACTCCTCCACTGGCATCCGGATGGGCCAAGGCGAGTTGGAGTGATGTCCAAGCGTAAGTGGCAAGCGAGCCGATGGCGGTGGCAAGCATGATCGCGGTTTTGTCGCCGAGACCGCAGCGGGCGGCTATACGCCAGAACAGCCACGTAATCCACGGTCCGGCGACGCCGAGAGAAAACACATTGGCTCCGAGTGTAGTGAGACCACCGTGCGCGGTGAGCAGCGCCTGGAATAGCAGAACGATCAATGAGAGTGCCGGCATGACGGCCGGCCCCACCAGAACCGCGCCCAGCGCCACGCCGGTGGGGTGAGAACTGCTGCCGGCCACCGAAGGAAGCTTCAATGCGGTGAGCGTGAAGAGGTAGCCAGCGGAGGCAGCTAACAAGTACCGGCTGTCGCGCATGCCGTTCAGCTTCGAAATGCCGTGTGCAAGAAACGGTGCTGATATGCAGGCCCATGCGGCGGCGTGACTGAGAGGGAGGAATCCTTCGCTAATGTGCATCGTGCGAGGTTACAGAATAAACGGCCACTTCAGTCATTCGAACAACTACCTCACGAGCGGTCCTCGCGGCGGTATGAGCGGCTGGTATCTGGGCATCGGCGGACGATGCGAGATCTTCGGGAATAGGCCGTCCGTCTTCCGGCGCCGCCGGAGTGCCCGTTCGTGCTACTGCGGAAGGGCCCTTCACCACCTCCAACCAGTCCAGTCTCGACGCGTCAATAGACTCGCCGTGATTGCCGGATTGCAACGAAAATGTACTTGTGGGAATGCAGTCCTGCATCACCAGTACCCGGTCACCATCAAGGCCGCGGATCACGGGCCTGGAGGTCCCAGGGCCAAAACTCCTCTTGGCAACACCGGGTTGATGGTCGAGCACCCTCCCAGAGTGAGGGTTTGGACTTCAAGGCCAAGTCGAGCGTCGTCAAAGTCTGCATCTCGTCGGAAAGCGACTGAAGATGCACCAACACGGAGTATGTTCCCGGAGCCAGTCGCTTGATCTCGTACGTGCCGTCTTGGCCAGTTTCCGCCGTCTCTTCGGTGCGACTGACAGTAACGCTGGCGTGATGGAGCAGGTCCAAGGTGGTTTCGAGAGTTACCGTTCCGCGCAGGCTGCCGGCGATCGGCCCGAGATTCCCAGGTGAGCGGACGGCTCACCAATGCAACAACTCCTGCACCGTCTTCGCCTGCCGCTTGCTGACGATGAACTCCTGCCCATTGGCCAGCGTCAGCAGCCAGCGGTGGCTCGTCAGCGGCGCCATCTTTACCACATGGTTCATGTTCACCAGCGCGTTGCGATGGATTCTCGTGAAATGCAGCCCTTCCAGCCGCTCCTGAATCACCTTCAACGGCTGGGTGGCCAGGTATCGCTGGCCACGGGTGATGATCCATACCAGTTCACGTTCGGCTTGAAACGCCAGCACCTGGCCACTGTCGAGCAAATGAAATTCTTCACCGAGCTTGCCCACCACTTTCCGGGGACGCTCCGGGAACGCCTTTTGCGCCAGGTGCCGGAGTGCCACCACCTGTCCGGCGTGTCTATTCGCTAAACCGCGACTCTGTCCCACTCGCGCCAGGCAGCGGCGAAGGCGGAGGGCGGAAACTGGCTTCAGCAGATAGTCCACCGCGCCGGCCTCGAACGCATGAATGGCGTGCTCATCGAAGGCAGTCACGATGACAACCGACGGTGGCGCGGGGCCATCGAGATGACGAATCACGTCGAATCCATCCATTCCGGGCATGTGCAGGTCGAGGAAGATCAGGTCGGGATCGAGCTGGCCGATTCGCTCCAGCGCCTGCATCCCGTTCTCCGCTTCGCCCACCACCACCACATGCTCCACTTGCTCGATCTGCTCCCGCAGCACCTGCCGGGCAATCGGTTCGTCATCAATAATGAGCGCTCGCAGCAGCATGTTCTTCCTTTGGTGTAGGGCAGAGCGAGGGCTGTGTGACCACTCCATGCTTCAACGCGTTTTCCACCAGAGGCTGGATCGTCAGGACCGGGATCCGGAGTGGCAGCGACTCCGAATCCACTTCGATCTCGCGTTGAAGCTTCGACCCAAGGCGGGCAGCCTCGATCGCCACGTAAGACCGCACCACTTGTATTTCCTCTTCCACCGTCACCACTCCGGGCTCGGCCCGCGGGAAGTGGCGAAAGACGTCAGAAAGGTCGAGCAGCATACGGCTCGCCCGTGCTGCTTGCCGAGGAATCACGCCAAACAGAGTATTCAGAGCATTGAAAAGAACGTGCGGGTGAACCTGGGCCTGCAACGCTCGCAACTCCGCCTCGACCACCAGTTGCTTCACCTCGATCTGGGCCACGCCCTCGGCAACCTGAGCCCCGAACTGTGCCAGAAATTCGAGAACCTCAGTCAAATGGGGCTGCCGGCTGCGCCGCTCGCCGAGCAGTCCCCAGCGCACTTCGGCGGCCACGTTTACCAGGATCTCGCCCGTCACCGTTCGTGCCCCCCGGCGGCCCGGTGAACGGCGGTTCCGTTCCGCTCGTCAAGTCTGCCAGCGGCGCCTCGGGCTCCCGGGTATATGGTGAACTTGCAGCTACCAATGCCATTCCGGACAGTCTCAATCCGGAAAGTGATCGGAGTGCTGCTCTCGACCCTGATGTTGGTTGTCATCACAATAGCGAGAGGCCACATGCTTCGCTGATTCAGGCCCTCTCGATGACAGTAAAGGGGGCGTGGTCGAACGTCCAACGTTTTCCGCATGACCGGGCTGTTTTTGGGCGTGAGCGGGCGCTGATCCACGGCGAGCGGAGGTGTGATTCCAACGCTCTATTGCAACTCGCCGATAGTCACCGGCGCGTCGCCCGGATCGACGGCCGGGTACGACGCCAGCATCATCACTACCCCTGCCAGCGGCGCGTGCAGTTCGGCAATCTTCGTCCCGAACCAGTCTGTGATCTCCCCCACCAGTGCGCCCTGGCCCACCATCTCCCCAATGCGGCATCGCGCATGGAAGACGCCTTTCACCGGCGATTCCACCTCATGCAGCTTCCGGTAGAGCACGTAACCCGCATTGAACTCCGGCGCTCCCTCAATCATTTTTAGATGCCGCATCGCATTCCACGCCACCCTCATGACGTCGCGCACGAACTCCTCGTCGCGCCGCCCGAGGTGGCCGATCTCCGTGGTCAGCGCTGGCTTGCCTCGCGTCATAGCCGTGTTCGGATAGGAGATGGATCGCGCCGGATCGCGCGGGCGATCCCCATACAACACGATGTGGCGCATGCCCGTCGCCTTGGCGAATTCGAACGTCCGGCCGTCCAGTTCCTTGTCGCCAAGGAACGGCGAATAGACATGGGGCAGCAACTCCTGGTTGGCACTCCCGGAATGCATGTCAATCAGGTAGTCGGTGCGTGCAATCACCTCCATCGTAAAGAAATGCGCCACCTTTTCAGTCAGCGTCCCGTCGGCACTGCCCGGAAACGCGCGGTTCAGATTCTTGCCGTCCACTGGACTCACAGCGATACGCCGCCCCAGGAATCCAGGCAGATTCGCCACGTGCACCATCACCAACGTGCCCGCCAGGTCTTTTGCCCGCACCTCGGCGCGCAACCGCTGGAGCGCAAGGATGGACGGGAATTCGTCCCCGTGAATTCCGGCAGTCAAAGTCAGCACCGGTCCCGCCTTCTCGCCATGGATTACCGTGATCGGCACCTCTGTCTCCGAGACCGGGACGACAAAGGAGCGACCCTGGCCCACTTGCGTCCGTTGGTTGGCCAGATCGAAGGGTTCCCGGCTGAATAGAAGTGTTGCGGTTGCGGCGGCAATGAGCAGGAAGCACACATGCCAGGATAACCTCGCTTCTGGCTATCGTAAAGTTCTGTCCGCTCATTGCTGTATTCTGCCCGCTCATTGCCACATACGGCACGGTCGTCAGATATCGGCAGGACAACTGAACATCTCCCGCTACTATCGATCCTTCATGACTGCTTTCATTCGACTTGCGGCCACCGCCTGTCTTTTCTCCGCTGCCGCGTTTCCCCAGGATTCCAGCGCCGTCGCCGGCCGCGTCAGGACTTCTACTGGCGACCCTCTGCCGGGAATCGAGATCGCAATCACGGGCGGCAGGTCAACGACATCGGGGAGTGATGGCCGTTACGAATTGACCGCTGTGGCCCCGGGCAGCTACACCATCACCGCTGCGGGCGGCGGACTGCTCCCGCAACAACGCGAAGTCCAACTGGGGTCCGGCCAGCGCCTGGATCTGGACTTCACGCTGGAGCGCATGTCGGCGTCAGTCGATGTTGTCGAAAGCCTGAAGGAGTATCATCTGGAGGAGACGTCGTTCGCCACTCGCACCGCCACGCGGCTCATCGACCTTCCACAGGCCGTCCAGATCTTCCCGAACCAGATCATCGAAGATCGCGCCGTGCTGGAAGGCAATGAGTTGTTCCGCAACGTCAGCGGCATGAACCAGTCGCCCTATAGCACTATGGTCTTCCGCGGCTTCACCCAGCGCGAGATCCTCTATAACGGTGCGCGGGGCAACCCCTTCGGCTCGCTCGAAGGAGACGTCAATAACGCTGGCTTCAGCACCAGCCAGATCCGCCTCACCAACATCCAGCGCGTCGAGGTGCTCAAAGGACCCACCGCCGCCCTCTACGGCGCCAGCGAACCGGGCGGCATCATCAACTATGTAAACAAGCAGCCCACGGAAGTGCTGGATGGCGAAGTCCAGGTACGCTTGGGCAGCTTCGGACAGAAGATGACGAACGCCGATATCAGCGGACCAGCCGGCCGCCGCATCCTCGCGCGCGGCGCCTTCTATTTCGAGGACCGCGATTCCTTCCGCAGCAACGCCGAGGCCCGCAACTCACACGCTGCCGCCAATCTTGTGTTCAAGGCCAACGATCGCAACCGCTTCTCGTTCGAAGGCGAGTTCATCAACCAGCGCCTCCCCGGGCAGCGCCTGCGAGGCGTGCCGGTCGACGCCGCCGGCAACTTTCTCACTGCGATCCAATGGTCCGGCAACGAGCCTACGGACTTCATCAAGATGATCGGCCGCGTCTTTCAGGCCCGCGGCGATCACAACCTGACGAGCGGCTGGGACATCAACTACACCTTCCGCATCCTCGGGTTCGAGAACAACGACAACTACCATGAGCCGCGCGGCATCAACGCCGCCACAGCCGCCGGCCGTACCCTCCGGCGCGAGTATCGTGACTTCTACCGGTCTAACGATGACTGGAGTGCCGTGGGGAATGTATCGCGGCAAGTCCGCACAGGAGCCATCGCGCACCGCCTGCTCTTCGGCGTGGAGCATTTTGCCCAGGATCACCTGTTCCGCTCCCGCCGCGCGCGAGAAGTGGAAGTTGGCGGGCCGGTCCCGGCCATCGACCTGTTCAATCCCGCCTACGGGCGAGGTCTCCCTGGTTCCTACAACCTCGGCGCCTTCACACCAAGCACCGCCGACACAAAGCGGACCGGTTTCTACGTCCAGGACCAGATCACCTTGAGTCGCCAGGTGCAACTTCTCATTGGCGGACGCGCCGATCACTATGACGATCAGGGTTTCGCCGGCGCACCGTTGAAGTTTGAGGACACTGCGTTTGCCGGACGCGCGGCATTGCTGGTGAAGCCCCGCGAACAGGTATCGCTCTTTGCCAGCTACGCCACCAACTTCACGCGTGCGCCGATCTTTGCCCAGACGCCCGCCGCCAACGGCCCCCATCAGCCGGAAACGGGCGATCAGGTGGAAGGCGGGGTCAAAGTGGAGGTTCTGAACCGCCGCGTCTTCCTCACGAGTTCGATATTCAACATCGACAAGAACAACATTCTGCGCCCAGATCCGAACTTCGGCCCGCGTGGCGACAACTTCAACGCAGTCCAGGCCGTGGGCTCAGCGCGCAGCCGTGGATTCGAGTTCAACGTGGAGGGCTTCTTCAACTCGCGCTGGTACACGGCATTCAACTACGCCTATGTGAACACACGCATCTTGAAGGACAACGTTGCGGCGCTCATCGGCAAGCCGCTCGCCAACGCCCCTCGTCACACCACCGGACTGTTCACCCGCTACAACTTTCTCGAAAGGACAGGAATCGGTTTCGGCCTGGAACAGCTGTCCGAACGCGTCGAGCCGTTCGCCGGCATCCGCGCCGCGGGTTACGTGATTGGCGACATCGGACTTTATCACGAACTGAACTCATGGTCTCGGATGCAACTGCAGGTGACGAATTTCGCCAATTCCACGTACCGGTCCAGCATCCTTTTCGCTACCCGCGCCGGAATCATTCCCGGACAGCCGCGAGCCATTATCTTCACCTTCACCGTCAACCCCTTCCGGCGATAACATGATCACGGCCATCGCCGCCCACACCGTCCGGCTGCACATGCGCTCCGGTGCGCTCGCGCTCACCTGTGCGGTCCTCACGCTCTTGCTGGGGATCGCCGCATTCGCCTCGTGGCGCCACCAGCGGCAGGTGCAGGCAGAACGCGAACGATTCAACGCCACGGTCCGGACACAGTGGCTGCAGCAACCGGACCGCCACCCGCACCGTGTGTCTCACTACGGCTACCTTGCGTTCCGTGACCGGTCGCCGCTCAGCTTCTTCGACACAGGCATCGACAGCTACGCCGGCACGGCCATCTTCCTCGAAGCCCATCGGCAGAACCCAGCCAACTTCAGTGAGGCCGGCCAGTCCGCCGTGGCCATCCGGCTCGGTGAGTTGACGCCTGCTCTGGTGCTGCAGTTGATCGTGCCCCTGCTCATCTTCTTCCTGGGATTTTCGTCCATCAGTTCCGAGCGCGAACAGGGCACTTGGCCCATCATTCTGGCCCAGGGTGTTTCCGCTCGCGAACTGATGATCGGCAAGACCCTCGGGCTGATGACGGTCGCCGCGCTTGTGGTAACACCCGGTTTGCTTGCCTGCGGCGCCACGCTGCAGGGTGGTGCCTCACCCCAGCGGATTGCATTGCTTCTGGGGACATATGGCGGCTATTTCGTCGTCTGCACGCTACTCACCGTGTTGGTGTCGTGGGCCCGGCCGTCTTCTCGCGCCGCGCTATCCTCGCTCGTACTGCTTTGGGTGTTCGCCTTTGTCATCCTTCCGCGCGCGTTGCAGAGCTGGGGTGCTGCGGCGGCACCGTCGCCTTCCCGAGCAGCCTTTGACGCGCGGCTCGAGGCCGACCTCGAAGACGCCGGCGACAGCCACAACCCCGATGATCCGCACTTCGCCGAACTCCGCGCGCGCGTCCTTGCCCGGCACGGCGTCAAACGGGTGCAAGACCTGCCTTTCAATTACTCTGCGTTTGTGATGAAGGAAGCCGAGCAGATCAGTTCGGCGGCATTCGAGCGGAGATATGGCGAATTGATGGAGACCTTCGAGGGGCAAGGCCGCCCGATCGACATCGGCGGTTGGATCAACCCCTACCTTGCCGTGCGCCGGATCTCCATGGCTTTGTCTGGTACGGACCTGCGCCATTTCTCCGCCTTTCAGCGCCAAGCCGAGGCTTTCCGGTTCTCGATGATCCAGAAACTCAACGACATCCATCTGAACGAGATTCGCGCGCAGGACGACCGCATGCAACGCGCCTCCCGCAGCCGCTGGAGCGAGTTCCCGGAGTTCCGGTACCAACCGCCGGATCTGCGTGCCATCCTCGCGGCGCAATGGCCCGCCATGCTCTCGCTGGGCATCTGGTTAGGCGTTCTCACTCTGGCCGTGGTTCGGTGCTCTGCGAAATGATCCGCCTCGCGACCCTGGAGCTGAAGAATTTCCTCGCCGGCCGCGGAGTAGCCGCGGCGTTAGCCCTCATCTGCGCCGCCGGAATGGTGGCCATCGAGCACGGGCGCCGCACGATTGCCGGCCAGGAGGCTATCCTCGCCGCTTCGCCGCAAACGGAATCCGCCCACCTTGACAAGCTCCTGCGCCTCCATTCAGCGTCTCTCGCCACAAGTCCCGGCGAAATCCTTTACTACCGGAACTTTTTTACCCGCCGCGAACCCAGCCAGTACGCTCCGGTCGCGCTCGGCCTTCGCGACGTAACGCCCTTCAATCTGAAAGTCCGCATACTCGCCCTGGAAGGCCAGCTCTACGACTCCGAAATCGCCAACCCAGAGGCGCAGGCGTTGGGCAACTTCGACCTGGCATTCTTGCTCGGCTTTCTCTATCCGCTCCTGATCGTCTCCTTCCTGCACAACGTGCTGTCGACGGAGTTGGAGTCCGGCACATGGAACCTGCTGTCGTCGCTGCCTTTCTCCCGCGCCCGGCTGCTCGGATTCAAAGCGGCCTTGCGATTCGTTCCGGTTCTCGGCGTGTGGCTCGCGACGGTAGCCTTCGCGGTGCTCCGGTTCGATCTCCCGCTCGACCGCCGCCTCGCATACTGGCTCGCGCTCTCCTTGGCTTACCTTGTTTTCTGGTTCGCCCTGTCGCTGCTGGTAGCGGCGCTCGGCCGCTCATCCACGTACAACGCCCTGGCGCTCCTCTCCACCTGGCTCGGCTTCGCCGTTTTGATTCCGGTGAGCATCAACCTCGCCGTCGCTGGCGCCTTCCCGGCATCGAGCGCCTTTGAGGTGGCAATCCGCCAGCGCGAGGGCTATCACAACAGATGGGACCGGCCTCGGATCGAGACGATCCGCGCCTTCTACAGTCTCTATCCCCAGCACGCGGCCTTCGCCGCACTAGAAGATCGCTTCTCTTGGGCCTGGTACTACGCCATGCAGCACATGGGCGACGTGGAAGCATCCGCCGCCAGCACCGAATGGCGCCGCGCACTGGAGGCCCGTGAGATTTGGTCCCGCCGGTTGTCGATCCTCGCGCCGCCGGCCCTTATCCAGTCCGAACTCAGCCGACTCGCCGCCACCGGGCTCGGCGCCCATCTTGCTTATCTCGACTCGGTCCGCACTTACCACGAAAGACTCCGGCGGCACTTCTACCCTTTCCTGTTCCGCGAAGAACCTGCCCCGCCCGTCAGTTGGAGCGGCGTACCGGCCCACCGGTTCACCGACGAGTCGCTGCCACGGGTTCCGATCGAGGATCTGTCCTGGATCGTGATCCCCTCGCTGGCGATGTGCGTTGGTGCGGCCACCGCCCTGCGGCGTCTTTGACCAAGCACGGCCACTGGTCCACCCACGGTAGATCGCAACGGTGCGGACAGACCGAGAAAACCGGCAGCCGCACCTGCGGTGGCATCCGGAGTGCGCAGTGCGCGGATCCAGAGCATGCTCGGAGATGGCCAGCTACCTCCTCGGCGTTCGGGAGAAATTCGTGCTCCTGTCCGCAGGCGAGCCAGAACCTCGGCCCGGCGCGGTTTCCTGTCGCGGACGACCAGGCCTGACACACCTTAGGGCCAGATGGCGCTTCGCCCGGTGCATTGAAGCCCGCCACGGCGTCAGAGTCTGCCGGCTGCAAGGCCGCCAGTTGAAGGGCTTGCACGCCTCGCATCGAAGCCCCGGCGATGGCTCGCGGCGAAGGTCGGCGCGAAGCACCGTTGTGTTTTGCGACGAGGAGCATCATGAGACCGCGGAGATCGGTTGCCAGGGCCTCAAGGTTGTTGGTGCGTGTTGAAACATCGAGCGACAGATGCGGGTGGCCGTCCGACATGACCAGCAGCATCGGCTTGTCGCGCTTTGCGGCCACCATCCGGTCGAGGATCTCGCCGGCTTGGCCGAGTTCGAGCCAGTCGCGATCGGAGTCAGAAGATCCGTGCAGCAGGTACAACACCGGCCACGGTCGGCGACGCTTTTCGTAGCCGGTGGGAGTGCAGACATAGAGGCGTCGCCAACTGCCGCCGCTGCCGCGGTACGCGTGTACGTGGGCGACACCGCGCGGTTCCGGCACTGACGCACCGAGGATACGGAGTATCGCTCAGCCCGGGGAATCCGTTCTTGACCTCGCGATTCGGCGGATCGGCCATGCGCAGGCCGTCCACCCAAACGCAACAGAGATAAGCGCCTGGCGTGAGAGACGGAACAGCGGGTGAGTACGCCTAGCCACTCGCTTTTCGCGTCGTCGGAACCGGTGTGCCGCCGGGCAGGCAATCCCCACAAAGCGAAAACGATGAAGCGCGCGGCGCGTCGAGAGCGAAGGTCACCGAGCGGTTCTGGTGAATCTCGGGCTCTTCGGCGCAGTTGTAGCAGCCATTGCCACTTGCGCCCCCATCATGGTTACTCAGTTCGCAGCGCGATCATTGGGCTGGTGCGCGCCGCCCGCCACGCCGGGACCGCAAACGCAGTGAGCGCCGCCACCGCCGTCAGGATGAGACCCGCCGCGTAGACCATAGGATCGTACGCCGTTACGCCGTACAAAACGCGATCCAGTAGCCGGGCCGCGGCCAGAGCCAAGAACGCTCCAAGGGCAATGCCTGTGCCCGCCAACCGGAGCCCGTCGCGGACCACCATCCACCACACGCCAGCGGGCGAGTCCCCTAGCGCCAACCGGATGCCGATCTCGCGCGTACGCCGCGTTACCAGATAGGAAAGGACTCCATAAGTGCCGACAGCAGCCAGCAGCAGCGCGAGGACGCCGAAACACAAACTCAGCGAACCGGCCATGCGGTGCTGCCATACCGTGTCGTCAATGCGTTGTTCGAGCGGCTGGATGTCGAACACCGGCTGCTCGGGATCCACCTGCTGGATGGCGCGTGTTACCGCGGAACTGAGCGCGGCCGGACTGAGACTGGTGCGGAGCACAAAAAACGTATCGCCCGCGAATTGTTGTTGGTTGGAAAGGTAAATATCGAGGCTGGGGGTAGCGGTGAGCCCGTCGCTGCGAACGCCGGCGGCCACCCCGGCGACCTGGAGCCACACGGGTTTGGTTTCGTTGAGCGCCGACAGCAGCCCCGGCAATTGAACCCGCCGTCCCACGGGGTTCTCCGCGCCAAAGAGTCTTCGCGCAAGGGGATCGCTGATCACGGCCACCGGAGTTGTGTCGAGCCGGTCGCTCTCGTCGATCCCGCGGCCCTGGCGCAGCGGGATGCCCATCACCTCGAAGTATCCCGGGCTGACGATTTGCACGTTGACGAACGGGTTGCGCTGGAGCTCATCGACGCCTTGGCCTGCCACCGCGATGGTGGGCTTACCGTAGTTCTGATTCAGGGCCAAGGGCAGGCTGTGATTTGCGGCCACGGCGGTCACTCCTGGAATGCGCCGCAGTTCCTCGCTGGCGCGGCGGTAGAACTGCGCGGTCTGCGCCGCCTTGTTGTAGCGCGCCCAAGGCGGGTCCGTGCGAAACGTCATCGCGGGGGTGCGCACAAATCCGGTGTCGGACTCGCGCAGTTTGCGGAAGCTCTGAAGCAGTAGCCCGGCAAAGATGAGCAGCAGCACGGCCAGCGCCAGTTCGCCGGTGACTATTGCGTCGCGAACTCGCCTGCTCGCGCGTCCGGCCGATGAGCCTCGGCTGGCATCGCGCAGGGCATCTTCGAGTGCTGTGCGCGAAAGCCCGAACGCCGGCAGGACTCCCGCCGCCACGCCGGCCCCGAGCGAGGCGAGCAGCGTGAAAAGCAGGACACGACCATCGAGTTCAATACTCATCCAAGCGGGCAAATCCAAGCGCAGCCACTCGCTGATGACACCCGTCCACCACCAGGCGAAGCCCAGGCCGGCGGCGCCGCCGGCGCCGGCAAGCACGATCGCCTCCGCCATGAGTTGGCGGATGATTCGTGCACGCGGCGCGCCGAGCGCGGCCCGCACCGCGAATTCTCGGGTGCGCGCCAAACCGCGTGAAAGCAGCAGGTTCACGACATTCGCGCAGGCGATGAGCAGCACCAACACCACGAGGCCAAGCGTGAGCAACACATAGGGACGCACCTCGCCACTGTAAGCCTCGCGCAGCGTACGGGCCTGGAATCGCACACCCCGGTTCGCGGCGGGAAAGCTCTGCTCCATGCGCGAGCCGAACTCGTCGAGCCGGCGGCGGGCTTGCTCAAGCGAGACGCCGGCGCGCAGCCGAGCCACTACGAACACGCTGCGGACGTCCCAGTTTTGCGCGCTGCCGAGATAGGCGGCGCGAAACAGGTCCATCTTCCCCGGAAAGTCGAAGCCGGGAGCGGCGACGCCGAGCACCTGGTAGCTGGAGAAATCGAGCGGGAGCGTTTTGCCGAGAATCGCCGGGTCGCCGGCGAACCGGCGCAGCCACAGATCGTGATTCAACACGATCACGGGATTCCGTTCCCGCTGCGTGCCCTCCTTCCAACTCGATCCGTGCGTGAGCGGAACGTCCAGCACGCGAAACAGATTCGCCGTGGTCATGCAGGCGGTCAGCACCTCTGGAGGACCGCTGCCGTCGCTCAGGTTGTACTGGCTCGGATACCAGGCGGCCACGCCCTCGAAAGTCGACTGGTCGCGGTCGAGTTCCTCCCATTCGCGCGGCGTTAGCTTGCCGGGTTCGTTGCCGCGCACCGCTTCGATGCGGATCAGGCGATCCGGATCGGGGAACGGTAGTGGGCGCAGCAGCAGGGCGTTCACGAAGCTGAAGATCGCCGTGTTGGCTCCGATGCCGAGCGCCAAGGTAAGAATGGCGGTGAGCGCAAAGGCCGGGGTGCGCGGAAAGGAGCGGACGGCGAGGAGGAGATCAGCCAGCAACGGGATAGCGCCTCAACGCCTTCAGCGCGGGGATGGCCGCGAGCAGGACCGGAATCCATAACCCGGCCAGCGCGGCGGCGGCACGGCTGGTCACTGCGGACGTGTCCTCCTCACGGAACGAGAAGGAGGGCAACCGGTCGAGATCGCCGGCTGACAATTTTTCCTTCTTCAGGATCCGTGGAACCAGAAATCCGCGCCATTGGCGGTGATACTCATCCACCTGGGCAAGGAAGTGCTGGTAACGGTGGGCGCTCGACCCGGCCAGGTCATTGAACGCGGCCTGCGCCACGATTGCCGGCGACAGATACCGGAAGCGGTCCACCATGCGCTGCTGGCTGGTTAGTTGCGAATCGAATGCGGCGAGCACGGGTTGCACTTTGTGCTCTGTGGCTTCGTTGACCGCCACCAGCAGGGTGCCGAAGTCCGGCGGCGCGCCCTTTTCCTTCGCGGGCGGCGCCAACTCCGGATGATCTTCGAGATAGCGCGCGAGGAGTTTGCTGCCCTCGCGGGTGGATTCATCGCCCGCCACGCGGATCGCCTGAATCAGTTCCACGCGCGAGGGCACCGGATGGGCGGCCTTCGCCGCAACGTTCAACACCGACGGGATCACGACCACCAACATCAACCACGCGCCGGCGAGCATCATGGCGTTGGTGGCGGAACCGCGCCCCAGCGCATTCACGGCGACGGCGAGGGCGAACCAGAACGCGCCATACGCAACGGCCGCCCCCGCCCACAGGGTCAATCGGACCAGCGCTCCCTCGGTCGACAGATCCGCGCCGCCGATGATCACGCCCGCCAACGAGAGCCCGACGGCGAGCGCGAGCACGAACAGCGAGCGCAGCAACACCTTTGCCATCACGATGCGCCCGAGCGAGACGGGTTGGGAAAGCGTCAGCGACAGTGTTCCGGATTCCTTCTCCGCCGACACGAGGTTGTAGCTGAAGGCGAGAATCACCAGCGGATACAGATAGAGCAAGACAAAGGCAAGATCGAAACGCCCGGCCAGCAGATGCGCGGGATTTTCGATCTCGTCATTATTCAGAAAGGTTTCTTTGCTATTGGTGGAGACCCGGAAGTAATAGGGGTACAAGTCGCTCTGCCCGATGGCAAGCGCACCCAGCGGGGCCGGCGGCATCACGGCGTAGCGCGTGCCCATGTTGCGGCCGAACGACTGCGGAGACCTGGGATCGGCGAACGCGCTGACCTTCAGTTCACCGGACTCAACCCTGGGAATGTCCGCGCGGATCTTCCCCAACCGTTCGCGTTCCTCAGCCAGGGCCTCGGAGATGGCGCCCTGTTGAAAGCGGACCCAGGCCGAGCCATTGAATGCGCCGTAAACGATGGCCGCGCCCAACACCAGCGCCACCGCCAACGGTGCGCGATCGGCGCTGAGGTTGCGCCATTCGTACCGCATTATTGTTGCCAGCATGTCAGTACACCTGAATGCGCCTGGCGGACCACAGGGCGGCGGCGCCGGCCCCAAGGCACCACAGCGCGAGAATGGCAAGCGATGGCGCTTGCCGCGCCAGCACCCAACTGGCGTCCGGCGCTTCGTACTCGAAGGGCGGGACCTTCTGCCAGAGTTCATCGCCAGCCAGGTAGATCCCTGTGTTGCCGGCGTGTTGCATGAGATCCTCGTTCATCAGGCGCTGAATCGAACGGCGATACTCCTCGGCCGCTCTGGCGAAGTGCGCGTGTTGCGGGAAGTCCGCGCCGGCAAACGCCATTGACGCGGAGCGCATGGCAAGCGACGGGGCAAGGATGCCGACGGCGCTGTGAATGCTGTCCTGTTGGGCGAAGGTGTTCCACAGTTCCGAGTAGGCCCGGTCGAACACCTCGTTACCGTGCTCCTCGCCATCCTGCAGTCGCGCGCCGGTGAAGTTGATGGGTAGCGCATCTATCTTGTCGACGTTGTACTTCTTCAACAACTCCGCCTCCAAACGCTTGGCGCGGGCCGAAGCCGAGTCATGCCCGCCGCCGTCGAGCGCCTTGGCGATGCCTTGCGTGAACTGAAACGCTGATGGCGCAGGCCGCGCCGCTTTCGCGATGTCGGAAGCCGCGCGAGGCGCGATGAGTTCGTTGAACATCCAGAAGCCAAGCAGGATGATGAGCGCCGAGCGCGACGAAGGCGCCCACGCCGAAACCGCCAGCGAAACGCCCGTGAACGCCCCGAAATAGAGCAGATAGCTGAGCGTCATCCAGGCCATGCGTGGAAGTGCGGTGATCATGCCGGCCGAGCCCGAGGCAGCGGTGAGCGCCACGCTGCCGATCAGTGCCGCGGGAACAAGCAGCAGAGCTAGTGCGCCGGCTACACCCAGGGCCTTGCCGCGCGCCAGATCCGACGGACGCACCCCAAGACTGAGCAACTGGCGCAGCGTTCCCTGTTCACGTTCTCCCGAGAGCGCATTGAACGCCATCAGCGCAATCAGCAATGGCACCAACAATTGCAGCACCGTGGCGCCGGTGAGTTCACCGAACCGCTGCACGGCGGTGGCATCCTGCGCCGGGCGATATTTGAACTCATTCTGCTTGTGCGCCTCCAACCATACGGCCACGCCCGTGTAGGGATCGGTACCACGATCAACCATCGTCAAGGGAACTTTGGGCTTGAACGCGTAGATACCGTAGTGCGCCGCCGAGTGCGGGTTCTTCTTGCCTTGCCCCAACCACTGTGCGCGCGTGGCGCGCTGCGCGGCCGCGTGTTGCGCGCTGACCTCGCGGTAGTGCTGCCAGCCGAGCAGCAATGCCGCAGCCAGAAGAGTGAAGATGATGGCGCCGGCGGCGCGGAAGCGGCCGTCGCGGATCATCTCGGTCATCTCTTTTCGTGCGATGCGGAGGATCATTTGGGGCTCCCTGACTCAGTCGTGCATATGTTCGAGATAAATGCGCTCAAGATCGGCGTGGCCCAATTCCGACGTCGCATACTTGGCGACCAGCCGGCCGTGCTTCATGATGCCCACGCGCGTGCCCGTTTCCTTGGCGCGAAAGAGATCGTGGGTGGCCATGAGAATCGCCGCGCCCGAGCCGCTGAGCTTTTTCAGCAACTCTGAGAATTCGTTGGACGCTTTCGGATCGAGGCCCGATGTCGGCTCATCGAGCAGCAGCGCCCGGGCTTTCTTAGCGATTGCGATGGCGATGCCGACCTTTTGGCGCATGCCCTTGGAATACGCGCCCACTCGCTTGCCGGCATCGGCGCGCGCCAATCCGGCTTCTTCGAGAAAGCCGTGCAGTTCGGCTTTGGTGTGATGGCCGCCGGCAAGCGCGGTGAAGTATTCGAGATTCTCGATTCCGGTGAGGTTCTTGTAGAGCATCACTTGCTCGGGGATGTAGGCGAGCAAGCGCTTGGATTCGAGCGGCTTCTCCACCACATCAAGCCCGCCGATCTTCGCCGTTCCCGAAGTAGGTGCAATGAAGTTGAGGAACAGGTTGATCGTGGTGGTTTTGCCCGCACCGTTGGCGCCCAGCAGGCAGAAGATCTCACCCGGTTCAATTCGCAGATCGAGCGGGTGCAGGGCGACGGCTCCGTTGTAGGACTTCGAAAGTGCGGCGGCTTCCAGCATGTAGCTCCTTACGCGTGCACGACCTCACGTATGGTGTGGGCCTGGCGTTTGCTGACGACCAACTCGAGGTCGTTGGACATCGTCACCAACCAGCGCTGGCTGGAAAGTGTACTCATCTTGCGGATATGGTCAACGTTGATGAGCACGCTGCGGTGAATCCGGCGGAACTGCGCGCCCTCGAATCGCTTGGCCAGCTCCTGCAGGGTGTGGCTCGCCAGGTAGCGCTTCTGTTTCGTGATGATCCAGACCAGTTCGCCTTCGGCACGGAAGGCGAGCACGTCGTCGAGATCCAACAGGAAGAACTCTTCGCCCTTCCTGCCGACCACGCGTCTCCGGCCGTTGGGGGCTGCCGCTTCGAGAGTACGGGCGACGGCCTCAGCCGTTCCAGCGGGGTGTCTCATTGCCGTGCGGGCCTTGTCAATCGCGGCGCGGAGCCGCTCCTGCCGCACCGGCTTCAACAGGTAGTCCGCGGCGCCAGCATCAAAGGCGCGCAAGGCGTGTTGGTCGAACGCGGTCACGAAGACGACGGCAGCGGGCAGGGGAGACAACCTCCGGATCACTTCGAATCCATCGCAACCCGGCATCTGAATGTCGAGCAGCACGAGGTCCGGCCGCAGGGCGTTGATGAGTTCGACAGCCGCCTTGCCGTTCTCGGCCTGACCGATGACATCCACGCCCGGAATCTCGGAGAGTTCCTCCTCCAGGATGCGACGGGCGACCGGTTCGTCATCGACAAGCACCGTGCGAATTGGGGAATCGCGCACCTCACTGTTGTACGGCGAATCGGAACAGCTTGCGACGAGAATCTCGCCAGCGGCCCGCTTCGGACGATGAGCGGGCACTTCTCGTTGGCGAGTGGGTGGACACGTTCACTGCCGTTTTTCGCCCCGGCCCTGATCACCTGGTTCCGACGCGGACCAGTGCCTATTCGTCGCGCAGCGCAATTACAGGATTTACACGGGATGCTTTCGCGGCAGGCAGCAGGCAGGCCAAAGCCGCGGTCACCATCACCGCGGCTACTACCGTCACCATCGTCGCGGCGTCATACGCAGGCATGCCAAACAACAGGCCGCGGACTACGGGACTCAACAGCAGCGTCAACACCACGCCGGCCGCCAGTCCCAGTGCCGTCAGCATCATGCCCCTGCCCAGTACCCAACCCACAACGTGACAGCGGTCCGCGCCAATTGCCAACCGGATGCCGATCTCCTTGCGCTGCTGCGCCACCAGATAGCTCATCACTCCGAACAAGCCGGAGAGCGCCAACAGCAGGGCCAGGCCGGCGAACACCGCGAGAATCGCGCCCCAGAGCCGCCGGCGCCAGATGCTTTCGGCCACCAGTGACTCCATCGTATTGATGCGCTCGATAGCGATGTCCGGACTCGCCGCCTGAATCACCTGTTTGATACGCGGCAGCAATGAGGCCGGATCGGCGGCAGTGCGGATCAGGTAGGAGATGCCCGGGCCGGGATACTGCCGATATGACCAGTACACCTCATAGCCGGGTTCCGCCTCCGCCGCGTTGAAACGCACACTGCCTGCCACGCCGATGACCGTGGACCAGGGGTCGTAGTCCTGGTCGATGCCAAAGCGAATCTTCTGCCCCACCGCGCTTTCGCCCGGAAACAGGGTCTCTGCCACTCGTTTACTGACAATAACCACCGGCGGCGAACCGATCTTGTCGTTCTCGTTGAAGTCCCGTCCCTCGAGCAGCGGCACGCCCAGGGTGCGGAAGGTGCCGGGCATGATGTCGGCTCCCCTAAATGGGAGCCGGAAGGCCTGATCCCTGGTGGCATGCCGCAGGGTGAAAAGTTCGGCCTGCGGGCGTTGCTCCATGGTTCCGGCGAAGGGGACGGTGTGGCTCCCGCTCGCACTCACCACGCCGGGAATCTCTTCGAGCGCCAGTTGCACGCGGCGGTAGACATCGCAGTAGGCACGCACGGCGGATTCTTTGATGACGTTTGGAACGAAGTGCCCGGAACGCACCACTACCAAATGCTCGGTACGCAGGCCCGGGTCCATGCCGACTGCTTTCTGAAACGACCTCACCATGAGCCCCGCGCCCGCCAGCAGCACCAGCGACAAAGCGATCTCGGCCACCACCAGCCCCCGGCGAATCCACGCCGCCGCCGTCCGCCCCTGGCTCGATCCGCGCGCGCCGTGCTTCAGGACTTCGTTAAGATTCGCGCGCATCTGATGCGCCGCGGGCGCCAGCATCGCCACCACCGCCGTGCCCACCGCCGCGGTAACGGCAAAGCCGAGTACGCGATAGTCAATCTCGAGCCGCATCCAGCCTGGCACGTCGGATGGAAGCAGGACGAGAAAGGCGCGCGTGGCCACCGCGGCCAGCGCCACGCCGGCCGCCGCTCCCAGCACACTCAACAGCAGGGCTTCCGCCAACAACTGCCAGATCAAAGGCCACGGGCCAGACCCCAGCGCCAGGCGCACCGCGGTTTCCCGCTCCCGCGCCACCGCCCGCGCCATCATCAGATTGGCCACGTTCAGGCAGCCCAACAGCAGTAACAGAGCCGCCGCACAGCCCACCAGATGAACGTACGGCTTGACCTCCCCGGCCTCGGCATCGCGCAGGGACCTGACGCGGCCATGCGCGTCGAGATTTTGCACGGGGTGTTCGCGGCGCAGCGCGGCGGCGATCAAGGCGACGGATGCATGGGCCTGTTCCACCGTCACGCCGTCTTTGAGCCGCGCGATTACCGTATGCAGCCGGGCATCGCGCCGCTTCCACCAGTTGTCCTGGTAGGCGGCGTAGCGGGCCATGATCGGCACCCACACCTGGCTGCGATCCGGGAACGCAAATCCGGGCGGCATCACGCCGATCACCTCGTAACTCTGCCCGCGCAACCGAATGGTCTGGCCGAGCGCATCGCGCCTAGCTCCGAACAGATCGTGCCAGAGGCCATGGCCGATGACGGCCTTGAGCACTGGTCCGCCGAGCACATCTTCCTCACGCGTGAAAACGCGCCCAAGCACCGGATTCACACCGAGCAGTGAGAATACGTCCGCCGAGGCAAACGTCATGTGAACGGCGATCGCCGGTCCGCGTCCTGTCAACTGGTTCGACCAACTGAGGTAGGCCGCCATCGACTGGAACGCCTGATTGCGCCGGCGGTAGTCTTCGAAGTCGAACAGAGAGACACCCAGAGTGGAGCCCTTGTCTTTCGGGTTGATGGTCTCCACCCGAACCAGCCGGTCCGGGTGGGCGTAGGGAAACGGCCGCAGCAGCGCCGCGTCGAACAGGCTGAAAACGGCCGCCGCGGCGCCAACGGTGAGCGCGACGGTGGCGGTGACAATCGCGGAGAATCCGGGCTGATTCGCCGCGCGGCGGAGAGCCTGGCGAAGGTAGGACAAAATGAACGCACCTCCTTAGAACCGGTAGCGGACTTGAACGGAGATCCGCCGGGGGACGCCTGGATTTCCGGCATCCTGCGCGGAGAAGTCATCGCCGATGTAGTATCGATCCGTCAGATTCGTCGCGGCAAAGATCGCTTGGACAGGCCCGACACGGACACTGAGCGACGTATTGAAAAGGGTGTAGGAAGGCAGGATCTGGGAAGCGATCACATTGTCGCGGAGCGGGCGCGCGCCGACGTACGCCATGCCGCCGTTCCACGCAAACCGGCGCCACATCCATGTAACGCCCGATCCGGCAATGTGCCGCGGGCTCATTCGCAACCGGTTGCCGCTGAAGTCGGAGGTGGGCGTCGGGCGGAACTCGACGTGCCTGGCGTTATGGAAAGCGTAATTGCCGTAGGTGGACAGTCCAGCGGGCAACAGCGCTCGCAACTCGGACTCGAAGCCGCGGACACGCGTGGTCGCATTGACGAAGATGAAGTCCTCGGGGCCGGATCGGAACGACCGTTGTCCGTCGACTTTGCTCATGTTGAATACGGACGCCTGTGCGTTGATGGCCCGGTGGCGGAGCCGCAGGCCTCCTTCGAAGTTGCGCGTCACTTCGGGCCGCAGCAGTTGCGGCACCACGACGTTATTCAACGTGTTCAGGCCTGGCAGTTGTGGGCGAAACCCCTCGGCAAAGTTGCCGAACGCCAACAGATCAATAGACTCCCGCCGCAACAACGCAACGTCGCCGCCGACCCGGGGGCTGAACCGGGATGCGCTGAACGGCGCCCGCACGCGCGTGTCGCTGCGCGAGAGAGCCTGATCGAATGAGTCGATCCGTAGACCGCCGAGGATTCCAATGCGCTTCCAGACGAAGTGGTGTTGGGCGAAGGAGCTGATCACGTTCTGGTTGAAGTAACTGGTAACAGCGGCTCCGCGAACACCGCGCGGGTCGTTGGCGGCGTTGGTTACCGGCCGGTTGTAGTCCGGACCGCGATAGGTGGGCGCCCCTGTAAACCTGGGTGACGACTGGTCGAAGTTGCCCCAATCGAACGTCAGACCGGCGGTGAACGAATTGCGGCGCGAAGCCAACCCTGCATCCCACTGCAACAGAGTCTCGTTGAGGTAGGAGTCCTGGCGTGTCAAATTCTCCGAATACCCCTTCGTCACCGCGGCAGGCGGCGGCACGATCGTGATGCCACCCTGAAACAGGCGGTTGTACCGGTTGAAGTTGAACGAGTTCGACAGAAGAACCCGGCCCGACAACTGGGAGTCTGCCTTGGCGCTGGCCGAATGCAGTTCACCGTCGATGTAAACGCCCGCGATCCCGAAATTATCGCGGCGTGTGATGCCGAATATCGGCCGGCCATTCGCGAGCGGAACGATCGACCCGCGTCCGGCACGCACGTCGCTACCGAGATAGGTGAGCCGAAGGTTGAACAACGGCGAGAATGCGTGATCGCCGCTGACGGTCAGAAAGTTGTTATCGCGTCCGGCGCCTTGTTGAAAACCGTTTGACCGCGATGTGACTCCAGCGACTGCGACGCGACCGCGCCGTGTGGGAGCATGGATTGCGCCTTGGCCCTCATTGGTTCCGAAACTCGCGCGCGTATAGGCGAGTTCACCGGCTAACCTGGGCCCCGTTGGCGGAAGCGTATAAAACTGCATCACGCCACCGATCGCGCTCCGCCCATGCATCGAGGACGCCGATCCCTTCACGAACTCGACCGCCTGGAGAGCCGTGACCGGAACCATGGCAAGATCCGCGCTTCCGTTCAACTGCCGCAGGGGCACGCCATCCACCAAAGTCAGCACGTCGGCAGTGTCACGCAGACCACGTGTCGTGACGCGGGTGAAGAAGCTGCCCTGTGTGCCATGCTGAAGCCCGGCGACAGTGCGAAGCGCCTCGTCAAACGATGCCGTGGCTGTGTCACGGAGTTCAGTCCGTGAGACCGCGGTCACCAGAAACGGCACTCGCAAGGAGTCTTCGCGAGTCTTGCTGGCGGTCTCGATCACGCTCACGGTCGGGGCGAGATCGAGTTGAAAATCGCGCGTGACGGACGCCGCGAAGTCGCCTTCGGCTTCCCGCAGCCTGAGCCCTTCGGCTACCGCAGTGATGCGATACCGGCCGGCTGGCAGGCCGTCGATACGATAACGGCCGGACTGGCCGGACCGGACCGTGCGCCGCACCGGCCCATGGACGTCAACGGTCGCCCCGTCCACCGGCAGTCCCTGCGGGTCGCGAATGGTTCCCTCGATCGTGACGTTCGTTTGAGACACCGCGGGCCACATCCCGAGGACGGCCAGCAGGAAAACTCTGAAGATTGACATTAGACCTCGAAGGGAGTGCCGGCCGGAACCACGGCAACGCGACGCAACCTCTTGGAAAGCGAACGGTTCCAGTACATGAGAATGCCGGTGACGGCGAGCACGGCAGGGGCGAGCCCGGCGGCGAGATAGAAGATCATGACGCCGTAGTAAGCGAGGCGATTCCATCGCCCGCCGAAACGGCCGAAATGCAACGGGTACATCAGCAGTGCGGTTTGAGACGCCAGGTTGACCTCCGAGAACCGCGCGCTGCGCAGGACCTCGCCCGTGCCGGGCTCGAGATATACCCAATTCAGCCCTATGCGGTGCCAGTCGCGTTCCTCCTTGGTCCGGACAGAGAAAGGATCGCCGGCCTTTTTCGGAAACGCCAGGGAAACGAAGCTCGATCCGGGCTGTGCCCGCAACGCCGTGCCGACCAGTTGTTCCAGCGGCGGACTTGCGGCATTCCATGTGGTGACGGCGCGAGGAGTGCCCGGGATGGACGCTCGGGTGACCGTCTGAATGACTGACTTGTAGAGAGCGGGAAAGGAGAAGTACATGCCGGTGAAGGCGATGAGAAGGACAGTCGCGCTCGAGTAGAAGCCGGTGAGTTTGTGCCAGTCGTAGTTCTGCCGCTGCCAGCGCGCGCCGCGCAGGAAAGTGAAGCCGGATCGCCACCGGGGCAGGCCGGGCCACCAGACGATCAATCCGGAGAGACTCAGAATGACCGCCGCCAACCCGACGAATCCGTTCAGGAACATGCCCGTGTTTCCGAGCAGGAGCTTGGCGTGAAGCTCGAAGAACCACTGCATCCACTTGGAGTGATAGTCCTCCTGTCCGGTGATGATGCCGGTGTAGGGGTCAATGAAAGTGTGAATACGATGCCCCTCGGGAGAATTCGTCCAGAAGTTCATTCCCGTGTCCGGCCCACCATCCCAACTCACCGAGGACAGTTGGTCGGCGGGGCGGTTGGCGCGTATGCGGGCGGTCAACTCGTCGAGGCTGAGCCGCTCCTTCCGTTGAGTCACGTAGGCCGTTCCAGGAACCGTCATTCGGTTAAGTTCATACCTGAAGACGACGATCGAGCCGGTGACGCAGACGAGAGCGAGCAGCGGTCCGAGTAGGAACGCCAGCCAGAGATGAATCCGGAAAGTCCATCCTCGCCAGGCGCTGGAGCGGGGAGCATGGAGGAAGCTACTACGGATGGGCTTCATAACAGTCGGCAAGCGGCTTAGCTAGGCGTGTGCGTGGGCGGCGTGCTCTACGGCCGGCTGTTCTTCATCAATCCGCCAGTGTCCGAACGGATCTTTGAACCGCTTCCAGTGCGCAGGCCCGCGCTCAAGTTCGGCATCGGTGAGCAGGCACTCGTTGAGATCACGCTCAATCGCGTCGCGCTCCATGTCGATGCCGATGAACACGATCTCCTGCATGCGATCGCCATACGGCTCCACCCAGCATCGCTCGATCGATCGCAACTGCTCCGGATCGTCGGGCCACTGTTCCTTGGGAAGCGCCGCATACCAGTTCGCATGGGGTTCGACGGTGAGGCAATTGCCGGCCTGCGAAAACTCGCCCATCACGTCGTGCTTGGTGGCGATCCAGCAGAAGCCCTTCGCTCGCAGGATGCCGTTCCAGCCCTGGTGGAGCGCCTTCCAGAACCGGCCGGGATGAAACGGCTTCCGCGCGCGAAACACAAAACTGGAAATTCCGTACTCTTCGGTCTCCGGCGTGTGCTCGCCTTGGATCTCCTTCAACCAGCCGGGCATCACGGCCGCGCGCTCCTCGTCATAAAGCCCGGTGTTGAGCACGGACGCAAGGCGCACCTGGCCGCGCACGGACTCTTCGATTCGCGCGTCCGGATTCAGTTTCCGGAGAATCGCGCGCAGGCGCGTCACTTCCCTGCGCGTCATGCGGTCCGTCTTGTTGATCACCAGCACGTTGGCGAACTCGATCTGGTCCACCAGCAGATCGCTGAGATTGCGCTGATCGTCTTCGCCGGTGGCGAGCCCCAGCGAGGCCAAGTCATCCTCGGAGTGCACCTCTTCGAGGAACTTCTCGCCGTCCACCACGGTGACCATCGTGTCGAGCCTTGCCACTTTGCCCAGCGAGTCGCCGGACTCGTCTTCGAAGCTGAAGGTGGCCGCCACCGGCATCGGTTCGGAAACGCCGGTGGACTCGATCAGCAGATAGTCGAAGCGCTTTTCCCCCGCCAGCCGCGCGACTTCCTTCAGAAGGTCGTCACGTAGGGTGCAGCAGATGCAGCCATTGCTCATTTCCACAAGTTGCTCGTCAATCCGGTTGAGCGCGCCGCCGACCAGCTTGGCGTCGATGTTGACCTCGCTCATGTCGTTCACGATGACCGCCACACGCAGGCCCTCGCGGTTGTTTAAAACATGATTGAGAAGGGTGGTTTTCCCGGCTCCCAGGAACCCCGACAGGACAGTAACGGGCAGTCTGACCTCTGGCATGCTCTTCCAGCATTCGCCCTCGTGGGCGGCCAGGCCAGATGTATCTGATGAGCGGGAAGGGCGACGCGGCGGGCGGGTTGTTTCCGCCCACCTCCGGAGTGCCCAGAATACCAATCCTACGCCAGCGTCACCGGTCCGTGGTCGTCGCAGTGGCCGCCGTGCGGGTGATGGAGATGTCCGTTGACCAGGTAGTCGACGTGGTCCCCGTGCGGTACGGCTTCATGTCCGCACCCGGCGCCGTGCTGGTGTGCGCTGTCGTGCCCCGCGCACGCATGCTGCGGAGTGCAACCGGCGGGATTGGCAGTACTCACCTCGATCACGTGCTCGTCGACATGATCGCCATGAGGCTGGTGCAAGTGGCCGTCGTGGAGGTAATCGACGTGCTCGCCGTGTTGAATGGCGGTATGTCCGCAACCGACGCCATGCACGTGAGTATGGCCTTCGTGAATTCTATGCTCGTTCGACATATTGAGAATGACTCCTTTGCTTTCCTAGGATCTTTTTGTGGACTTACGTCGTGCCCGGCTTTCGCTGGCATGCGCCAGCGCGTTGAAAACCATCTCGGTTACGTGCGCGTCCGCCAGGGCGTAGTTGATATGTTTGCCCTCGCGCCGCCTCACGACGATGTTCTCGGCGCGCAGCACGCGCAGACGCTGGGATACCGTGGACAGGCTCTCGTCGCTGGCCTCGGCCAGTTCGGTCACGCAGGCTTCACCCTGTGACAAAGCCGCCACGATGCGCAGCCGCGACTCTTCGCCCAGTGCGCGAAACAGCCGCGCGGCGCGCTCGATCGCCTCGCCGTTGACCAGCTTGGCGCGCGGGCGATTCGGGTGGTCGTGGGTGGAGCAATCGGGGGCTTTCATACGATCACTTGAACAACTATTCAAGTGAAGAGTACACTCGCCGGCCTCATACCGTCAAGCAGAATCCCGCTCACCGGAAGATCAAGTCCACTCATCGGCGACAACCATCCGGTGAGCGGAATTTCGTCGCAGTTCCTCTCCGTCTCGCCTATTCTGTTTCGAATCGTGAAGCGGCTCGAACTGCGGATCCATGGCCTTGATTGTGCCGAAGAAGTGGCGCTGCTGCGCCGCGAGTTGGCTGGGCGCGCGGGAGTCGTCGAACTGACCTTCGATGTGGTGAAGGCCAAGATGACCGTTACCCACGATCCGGCGGCGATCCGGCCCCAGGAGATCGAAGACGCCGTTCATCAGACCGGCATGCGCGCCGAGCCCTGGTCCGCGGAGACGGAGGGAAGCCGCCCGTCTTGGATCCGGCACTCGCGTGCGCTGCTCACCGCCCTGAGCGGCATGGCACTGCTGTGCGGCAGCGCCGCAGATCTGCTCCAGTCGAACCTGAAGGTGCTGGAGTGGCTGGGAGACGAGGGCAGCCCTACCCAAACAGTAACGCTGCTGTATGCTCTGGCTGCGCTGGCCGGCTATGGACCATCGTTGCCCAAACTCGCCGGTTCAATCCGGGCCAGGCGCGCGGACCTTTCAGTCCTGATGGCCGTCTCGCTTACCGGCGCGATTTTCCTGGGTGAGTGGTCGGAAGCAGGTACGCTCGCCTTCCTGTTCTCCTTAGCCGGATTGCTCGAAACCTGGAGCCTGCGCAAAGCGCAATCGTCGGTGGCCTCGCTGCTCAACCTCTCCCCCGCCGAAGCGATTGTCCTGCATCACGACCATGAACACCGCCTGCCCGTGGATCGTGTGAAGGTGGGCGAACGGCTGCGCGTCCGCCCCGGCGAACGGATCCCCTGCGACGGCGTCGTCGTAGCGGGCGAATCCAGTGTGGATCAGGCGATCATCACCGGCGAGGCCGCGGCCGTCGCAAAGCGCCCGGGCGACACAGTGTACGCGGGAACGCTGAACGAGTTGGGCAGTCTCGAGATCCGCACTACAGCTTCGGCCGCCAACACCGCCTTGGCGCGCATCGTTCGCATGGTGGAAGGCGCGCAACACCGCCGCGCGCCCAGCGAACAGTTCGTCGAGCGGTTTGCGCGCTACTATACGCCCGCCATCCTTGCGCTGGCCGCCGCCGTCGCCCTGCTGCCGCCTCTGCTGGCAGGCGCCAGTGCGGCCAAGTGGTTCTACCAGGGAATGGTAGTGCTGCTGATATCCTGCCCCTGCGCGCTGATTGTCTCAACGCCGGTCACCATCGTTTCGGCCCTCGCCTCGGCGGCCCGGCGCGGGGTTCTGGTCAAGGGCGGCGCCTTTCTCGAAGAGGCCGCCCAACTGCGCGCGATCGCCTTTGACAAGACCGGCGTGCTGACTAAGGGGCAGCCGCAAGTGAGCAGTTTCTTTCCCGTGAACGGCAAACCAGCGAAGGAGATTCTGGAAAATCTTGCTGGGCTCGAACTGCGCAGTGAGCATCCGCTGGGCGGCGCGATTGTGGAGTATGCGCGCGCCCAGGGGATCGAACCCCGACACGCGGACCATTTTCAAGCTCACTGTGGCCGTGGCGCCGAAGCCGAGATAGCGGCCGAGACCTTCTGGGCGGGCAACTGGCGATTCTGCGAAGAAAAGAAGTTGGATAGCGAAGGGCGTGCCAAATTGCAGGTCCAGGCTCTCGAAGACGCCAGCCACACCGCGATCCTGTGTGGCACCAACCGCGAAGTCTGGGCTATCGTCGGACTTACCGATCCGCTACGCGCCGGCGCGCGCCACGCAGTAGAAGAACTGCGGTCGCTCGGCGTCGCCGAGATGGCGATCCTGACCGGCGACAATCAGCGAACCGCCGCGAGCGTGGGCCGGGAACTGGGCATCTCCGATATCCGGGCCGAGATGCTGCCGGACCAGAAATTGGACGCGATCAAATTGATGCGCCGCCGGTCCGGCGCCGTAGCCATGGTGGGCGATGGGATCAACGACGCCCAAGCCATGGCGGCCGCCTCCGTTGGCGTGGCCCTGGCCGGCCGTTCCACGGATTTGGCTCTCGAGACCGCCGACGTGGTGCTGTCTTCCGGCGACCTGCTGCGGTTGCCGTTCCTGCTTCGCCATGCCCGGCGGGCCTTGCGCGTGATTCGTCAAAACGTCTGGATCGCGATCGGGCTGAAGGCAGCGTTTCTCTTGTTGGCTATGGCCGGCAAGGCCACCCTGTGGATGGCAATCGTGGCCGATATGGGCGCGACGATTCTGGTCACCCTAAACGGGCTCCGGTTGCTCCACCCCTCGCGCGAGCCGGCCCGCCCACCAGCGGCTACCTGATGTTTGGACTCTGCCCGGCGGAAACGGACGTTGCGGCGCTCAGGTAGCACCCTGCAATGCGAATTGGGTACGATTCGGCAAGTTGAAACAATTCACTTCCACCCGCAGTGCAGCGCCTTCCCAGAAGGCTGTACCTCTTGATGGCCCAATCGTCGAAGCTTTTGGCACGCGGAAGATCATGGCCAAGACGACAACGGTGGCTGGCCAGATCAAGAACTTGACGAACTCAAGAACGAGTTTGGCGATCTCCATTTGGATCGACAATACGTTAGCAGTCTTTTGCTGACAAAAACACCAAGACCCGCCAGTGGCGGGCCTGTAAACCATTGATTTTTATTCTGGAGCCACCCGCCGGGATTGAACCGGCGACCTGCTGATTACGAATTGCACATCAGGATTATCGCGGTGCTCTTT